>JARLIV010000240.1 GCA_031291555.1 Methylovirgula sp.
CAAATCTCCCGGCCCCTCACCCTGACCCTCTCCCCGCTCGCGGGGAGAGGGAAAGTGGATGGGCTTGTCCATCGCGATGAACCATTGCGGCGTGTTGCGGAAGATCAGCGGCTTCTTCGAACGCCAGCTATGCGGATATTGGTGCTTCAAGCGGCTGCGGGCGATCAGCGCCCCGGCGTCGATCAAGGCCTTGATGACGGCCTCGTTGGCGTCGCCCTTGTTGCCCTTGTCGTCGAGCACGCGCTTGCCGGTGAAGCCCGGCGCTTCCTTGGTGAAGAAGCCGTCGGCATCGACGGTGTAAGGAATGCGCGTATCGATGCCACGTACTGCCAGTTCCCGCGCGTGCGCCATCCAGATGTCGAAGTCGTCGCGGCCGTGGCCGGGCGCAGTATGAACGAAGCCCGTGCCGGTGTCTTCGGTGACATGTTCACCGTCGAAGAGCGGCACGTCGAAATCGTAGCCGGAAATGTGCCCAGCAAGAGGATGTCGGCAGACCGTGCCTTCGAGCAGAGCGCCTTGAAGATGTCGAGTTTCGACCGCCAACGGCGAGAACCCAATCTTGTTACGAAATTCGCTGACGAGGTTCGCTGCGACTAAAAGTGAAGTGTTACCAAAACGCTCTACAAAGCGCTCTCGCTCCTTGTTAATCTCGATCCGGTTTGATTCATAATTTTCTGGCGAAGTTCCGCACACCTGTGCAGCTTCGTTCAAATCGATAACTGGTGGCAAGGGCGACGCGGGCATCAACAGCACGTAGTCAAGCTTGCTCGAGTATGCGATCGCGCGATTCGCCGGTATGGTCCAAGGAGTCGTCGTCCAAATCACGACTCTCGCATCAACTCCCTGCAACGCCGACGCGTTACTAGACTTCACCGGAAACGCCACCCACACCGTATCGCTGACGTGGTCTTCGTATTCGACCTCGGCCTCGGCGAGCGCGGTCTTTTCGACGACGCTCCACAACACCGGCTTCGAGCCGCGATAGAGCGTGCCGTTCTCGGCAAACTTCATGATCTCGCGGGCGATCTGCGCCTCGGCCGGAAAGGTCATCGTCTCATAGGGATGGTCCCAATCGCCGATGACGCCGAGGCGCTTGAATTCCTCGCGCTGCACGTCGACCCAATGCGCGGCGAAGGCGCGGCACTGGCGGCGGAATTCGATAATCGGCACCTCGTCCTTGTTGCGGCCCTTGGCGCGATATTCCTCCTCGATCTTCCATTCGATCGGCAGGCCGTGGCAATCCCAGCCCGGCACATAGTTCGAATCCTTGCCTGCCATCTGCTGCGAGCGGGTGACGAGATCCTTCAGGATCTTGTTGAGCGCATGGCCGATATGGATGTTGCCATTGGCATAGGGCGGCCCGTCGTGGAGGACGAATTTCGCCCGCCCCTGCCCGGCTTCGCGCTGGCGCTGATAAAGCCCGATCTCGCGCCAGCGGGCGAGCAATTCCGGCTCCTTCTGCGGCAGCCCTGCGCGCATCGGAAAATCCGTCTGCGGCAGATAGAGGCTTTTCGAATAATCCGGGCCTTCGGCCTTCTTGGCCGCCCGCGTCTGTTCATTCATCTGTGCAATGGCCTGATCGGGTGCGGCAAAGCCGCGAAAACATGAGCATCGCCCCGGCGGCGCGCTGGCTTAGGCGCCGGCCGGGCTGATAATTCGGGCCGCGGATGAAACTTTTCTGAACATGATTGGCCTTCTAGACCATTCCCGGCGGTGTGCAAACCGCTCCCTCAGCCGATCCGCCGGGCTGCGTGCCAGAGCCGCCATTGCCGCCGCCATTGCGGCACCTCGACCGGCCTCGTGAGCGGATCGTAGCCCGGCTTTTCCATCTGCCGCAGATAAAGCTCGCACAGCGCGGCGGGCAGAAAGGCCGGCGCCGCCTGTCCCGCGCGGGCGGCGGGCTCGGCGGCAAGCGCCGCCAGATTCTGCCGGGCGAGCGCCCGCAGCTTGGCCAAGGCCGCATCGAGCGCCGGCCGGTCGGCCCGCAGGTCATCCGCCCCGTAGAGTTCGCGCGGCACATAGGTCTGCCCGGCCGCAGCCTGCCAGGGCAGACCACGCAGCAGCCCGGTCAGGGCATAGGCCACCCCGGCATGCGCCGCCGCTTCGGCCGCTTCGGCTTGTGGATGGAGGATCGTGGCGGCGAGCTGAAATAGGCTGCCCGCGGTCGCCTTGGCATAGGCTTCGAGCGCGGCAACGCTCGGCATCGGCGCGTCGTAGAGATCGAAGAGCCGCGCATCGATCAGGCTGATGAGTTTTTGCCCCGGCAGGCCGAAGCGATCGATAGTGTCGAGAAGCGCCGCGGCGATGGGCGCATCGTCCGCGCCGCGCTCGCCGGTCAGAACATCGCGCCAATATTGAAAGCGGATTTCGCCCAGCAAAGGCTCAGACGCGCGCAGGCGGACGCTCGCGATCTCATGGCTGAAAGCATAGAGCGCGACGACATGCGGGCGCCGCGCCGCCGGCAGAAACAGGCAGGCGAGCCAGCGATCCTTGTCGTCGCGGCGCAGAAGCGCGTCGCAATAGGCATAATCGGCGGCGCGGTCCATCGCGCTCACGCCACGGCGATGAGCGCCGCCGCGACGCGGCGATTCTCACCAAGCAGGATCGAATAGGTGCGCGCCGCCGCGCCCGTCGCCATCGGCTCCGCGCGAATGCCCGCCTGATGCAAGGCTTCGCGCAAATCCTTCGCGAGCGGGCGCAACTCCTCGCCGGTGCCGATCAGCAGATGTTCGATAGTGCCATGCGGCTCGGCGAAGACCTGGGCGAGCGCGACAGCCGACAATTCCTCCGGCCCGGTCACGTCCCAGGCATAGATGCCGGAGGGCAGCGCCAGGATCGAGCCGCGATGCGACATGCCGCCAAAGCAGAAGCCGTAGCTGCCATAGCCCTCGATGACATGCTTGCCGGGGAGAAAGCCGGAGTATTTTTGGCCGGACATGGGACGCCTTTGAAAGGATGGCCCCTGATAACGGGCCGTCATGGCCGGGCTTGACCCGGCCATCCATGCACTTTGCAAGATCGTTTACGACAATGGAGCAATGAAACAACCGCGGTGTAGTCGGCACTCTGGCCTAATCAAGACCTTCGTCCCCTGGATGGCCGGGTCAAGCCCGGCCATGACGCAGTTGAAAGTTCGCATTCCAGCGAACGGCAAAATGCCGCCGAGGAGGAAATATCACGCCGTCTTCACTGCGCCCGTTTTGGCCTTCGTCTCCTTCGCGTCGGGCGTCGGAGCGGCCTCGGCGCTGGTATTGCGCAGGCCGAGATAGATCAGCATCGGCGAGCAGATGAAGACCGAGGAATAGGTCGCGACGCAGATGCCCCAGATCATCGCCAGCGAGAAGGAGCGGATGACCTCGCCGCCAAAGATGACGAGCGACAGCAGCGCGAGGAAGACGGTGGTCGCCGTCATGATCGTGCGCGGCAGCACGGCATTGACCGAGACATCGATCAACTGATCCGTCGGCATCTTGCGGTATTTCTTCAGCATCTCGCGGATACGGTCGAGCACGACAACCGTCTCGTTCAGCGAATAGCCGACGATGGTCAGAATCGCCGCGATCGATGTCGTATTGAATTCGAGTCGCGTGATCGAGAAGAAGCCAACCGTCAGCAAAAGGTCGTGCATGGTCGCGATAATGGCGCCGACCGCGAACTGCCACTCGAAGCGGAACCAGAGATAGCAGAGTACGGCGACGATCGAGATGACGACGCCGAGCGTGCCAGACTGGACGAGCTCGCCGGAGACGCGCGGGCCGACAACCTCGACCCGGCGGAAATCATATTGGCTGCCGAGGGCATCCTTGACCGCGGCAACAGTCTGCTCCTGCGCCGCCGCGCCCTCCTTCGGCACGCCGAAGCGCAGCAGAACATCGGAGGGGCTGCCGAAGCCCTGAACTTCAATATCTCCGCTCGTCAGCTTGCGCATCTCGGTGCGGATCGCGCTGATATCGGCGGCGCCCGACTTGGCGCGCAGTTCCATCAACGTGCCGCCGGAAAAATCGATGCCGAAATTCATGCCGAGCGTGAGGAACAGCACGACCGAGACGATCGAGAGAGCCGCCGAGAACGGATAGCTCACGCGGCGGAACCGCATGAACGGGAATTTGGTATTCTCCGGGGCGAGGCGCAGAAGCTTCATCGCAAGACCTTAAATCGGCAGCTTCGTCGGCCGCTTATATTGATACCACAGCGCGATCATCATGCGCGTCATCGTCACCGCCGTCACGATGGTGGTGAGAATGCCGAGCGCAAGCGAGACCGCGAAGCCGCGAACGGGGCCCGTGCCAAGGAAATAAAGGATCGCCGCAGCGACAAACATGGTGACGTTCGAGTCGACGATGGTGGCGAAGGCGCGCTTGAAGCCGGCGTCGAGCGAGGAGATGATCGAGCGTCCCGCGTGGCTCTCCTCGCGGATGCGCTCATAGATCAGCACGTTGGAATCGACCGCCATGCCAATGGTCAGCACGATGCCGGCGATGCCGGGCAGCGTCAGCGTCGCGCCGAGCAGGATCAGGCCGGCGAAGATGAAGGCGATATGCACCATCAGCGCGATATTGGCGAAAATGCCGAACGTGCCATAGGTGACGAGCATGTAGACAAGCACCAGTGCGGCGCCGACAAAGGCGGCGCGCTTGCCGGCATCGATCGAATCCTGGCCGAGACCCGGACCCACCGTGCGCTCCTCGACGATCGTGAGCTTGGCCGGCAGCGCGCCGGCACGCAGCAGGATGGCGAGATTGTTGGCCGATTCAACAGTGAAATGGCCGGAGATCTGGCCCGAGCCACCCGTGATCGGGCCCAAGATGCGCGGCGCCGAGATCACCTTGCCGTCGAGCACGATGGCGAAGGGCCGGCCGACATTGGCGGAGGTCACTTCGCCGAAGCGCTGGCCGCCGCGGATGTTGAAGCGGAATTCGACGATCGCTTCGCCGGTGCGCTGGTCGAAGCCGGGCTGCGCATCGGTCAAATCCTCACCCTGGACCATCACCTGCTTTTCGACCGGCAGCTTGCCGGGCTGGTCGACCTGGTCGAGCATCTCGTAATCGTTGGCATCTTCGCCCGGCTGGGCGACGAGGCGGAATTCGAGCTTCGCCGTCGTGCCGAGAATCTGCTTCAACTTTTCGGGATTCTGCAGGCCTGGCACCTCGACCAGGATACGGTCGTCGCCCTGGCGCTGGATGTTTGGCTCGGTCGTGCCGAGCGCGTCAACGCGGCGGCGCAGGACTTCGATCGATTGATCGACCGCGTGGCGAACCTTGTCCTGGATCGCGGCATCGGTCACCAGCAATTGGATCGTGCCATTGCCCGAATCCTTGACGTCCACGCGCGGGATTGCCGGGCCGCCGAGCAGCGCGCCGCCGATAGGCTGGGCCAGCTTGATAAGCTGGGGCATGATCTTTTGCGCGTCGGTCGGATCAAGCAGATGGAATTGCACACCCTGCGGAAGCATGGCGACGCCGCCGGAGACCGGCACTTTCTCTTCGCGCAGAAGCCGGCGCGTATCATCGCGCAGATTCTGCACCTCGCTCTTCAAAACGGAGGCCGCGTCGACTTCGAGCAGCACGTGCGAGCCGCCCTGAAGATCGAGGCCGAGCACGATGGTGCGCAGGGGAACCCAGCTCGGCAGATGAGCGCTCAGCGCCGCGCGCGTGTCCGGTGACAACAGGCTCGGCACGATCACCAAAAGGGCGAGCGCCGTCGCCGACAAGATCGAGACAACTTTCCAGGTCGCAAAGCGCAGCATGGGCGAAAGATCGTCTTTTCAGGTTGCGGAGCCGAAGGCCCTCAGGCGGAGTCCTTGACCGGCTCGCCCTTCGAACGAACCTCGGAAATCAGCGCACGCGCAGCGCGCACCTTGATATTGGGCGCGATCTCGAGCTCGAGCTCATTATCGTCGACGACACGCGCGACTTTGCCGATCAACCCGCCGTTCATTACGATCGTGTCGCCGCGGCGGACATTCTTGATCATGTCGGCATGTGTGCGCGCGTTCTTCTGCTGCGGGCGAATCACCAAGAAATACATGATGATAACGATCAGCGCGAAGGGCGCGACGAAGCCAAATATATCCGAGGCGCTGCCGGACGCGCCGCCAAGGGCCTGAGCGAAAGCCGGGGTGAACAACATCTTCTCCTTCGAGGGCTTGGGGCCCGCACGGGTATTCCGTCCCTGTTTTGCGGCGGGACTATAGCCAGCACGGGCGCGAAAGCAATGGCGGCAAACTAGACGCGGGCGCGAGCCTTCATTACATCGCGTCCATCCTGGATATGTGAGCGATATGACCAGCCAACGCGAATCCGGCGCCGCACTGGGCGCATCCGACCTCGAACCCACCCTGAAGCGCATCGCCGAGGCACTGGAGCGCTTGGCGCCCCCACTTTCGCCCTCGGCGGACTTTACCCG
>JARLIV010000241.1 GCA_031291555.1 Methylovirgula sp.
CCAAAGACACGATGACGGCGATGGACAGGGTGAGCGCGAACTCGCGGAACAGGCGGCCGAGCAGGCCGCCCATCAGCAACACCGGCAGAAAGACGGCGATGAGCGAAATGCTGATCGAAAGGACGGTGAAGCCGACTTCGCGCGCGCCGCGCAGGGCGGCCTGGAAGCGCGGCACCCCGGCCTCGATATAGCGGGTGATGTTCTCTAGGACGACGATAGCATCGTCGACGACGAAGCCTGTCGCGATCGTCAGCGCCATCAGCGACAGGACGTCGAGACTGAAGCCGAGGAGATACATGACGCCGAACGTGCCGACGATCGAAACCGGCACGGCCACTGCGGGGATGAGCGCGGCGCGCGGATTGCCGAGGAAGACGAAGACGATGAATGTGACGAGCAAGACGGAGATGACAAGCGTGCGCTCGGTGTCGTGTAGTGAGGCACGGATGGTCAGGCTGCGGTCGGAGGCGAGCGTGATCTTCACGTCCCTTGGCAAGGCGGCTTCAAGCGCGGGCAGCTCCGCTTTCACGCGGTCCACAGTATCGATGATATTCGCGCCCGGCTGGCGGAAGATAATGGCGAGCACGGAGGGCTGACCGTTCGCCAGCCCCTCGTTCCGCAAATCCTCGACGGAATCGATGATATCGCCGAGATCGGAGAGGTGGACGGCATTGCCGTTGCGATAGCCGACGATCAAGGGCCTGTAATCGGCGGCCTTGGTGGCCTGGTCGTTGGTATAGACTTGATAATGGACGCCGTTGTCCTCGATCGCGCCCTTCGGGCTGTTGGCATTGGCCGAGGCGAGGGCGGCGCGGATATCCTCAAGGCCGATGCCGTAGTTGAAGAGAGCCGTTGGGTTCAGCTCGACGCGCACCGCCGGCAGGGCCGCGCCGCCGATCAGCACCTGGCCGATGCCGGAGAGCTGCGAAAGCCTTTGCTGGAACACGTTGCTGGCGGCATCGTAGAGCTGCCCCCGCGACAGAGTCTTCGAGGTCAGCGCCAAGATCAGGATTGGCGCGTCGGACGGGTTGAGCTTGCGATAGACGGGATTGCTGCGCAGCGCGGCCGGCAGATCGGCGCGCGCCGCGTTGATCGCCGCCTGAACGTCGCGCGCCGCACCGTCGATATCGCGGCTCAGGTCGAATTGCAGGATGATCCGCGTCTGGCCGAGGCTGCTGGTGGAGGACATTTCACTGACGTCGGCAATTTGGCCGAGGTGGCGCTCAAGCGGTTCGGCGACGCTTGTCGCGACAGTGTTGGGGCTCGCGCCGGGCAATTGCGCTTGCACCATGATGGTTGGAAAGTCGATCTGCGGCAGGGGCGAGACTGGCAGTTTCGTGAACCCCAGGGCGCCGGCGATGAAGATGCCGATGGTCAGCAAAGTCGTTGCGACCGGGCGCCGGATGAAGGGTGAAGAAAGGTTCATTCACCCGCCTCGCGCGGCGTCAGCCGGGTGCCGCCGCCGGCGGGCGAAAGCCGCCGCGCCAGCCGGTCGAAATAGAGATAGATCACCGGCGTCGAAAAGAGGGTCAGTACCTGGCTGACGATGAGGCCGCCGACAATGGCGACACCCAGCGGCCGGCGCAGCTCGGAGCCGGTGCCCGTGCCGAGCATCAAGGGCAGGGCGCCGAGAATGGCGGCCATGGTCGTCATCAGGATCGGCCGGAAGCGCAAGAGACAGGCCTGATAGATCGCCTCGCGCGGCGGCAGGCCCTGGTTGCGCTCGGCGTCGATCGCGAAATCGACCATCATAATCGCGTTCTTCTTGACGATGCCGATCAGCAGAATGATGCCGATAATCGCGATGATGTCGAGATCGTCGCCGGCAAGGATCAAGGACAGGAGCGCGCCGACGCCCGCCGAGGGCAGGGTGGAGAGAATCGTGATCGGATGGATGAAGCTCTCGTAGAGCACACCGAGCACGATATACATCGTCACGATGGCAGCGATGATGAGCAGAACTTCGTTGCTGAGCGAGGCGGTGAAGGCTGCGGCGCTGCCTTGCATGATCGTGACAAAGCTCGGCGGCAGATTGAGTTCTCTTTGCGCCTTGTTGATTGCTTCGACGGCGGCGCCGAGCGACGCGCCGGGCGCCACGTCGAAGGAAATATCGGTCGCCGGAAATTGGCCGAAATGGGTGATCTGCAACGGGCCGGGCCGTTCGCTGACGTGGACGATGGCCGAGAGCGGCACCTGGCCGTTGGTCGTCGAGGTTGACGACGGCAGATAGAAGGTGTTGAGCGCCGCCAGCGTGCGCTGCAAATCCGGCTCTGCCTCCAGGATGACGCGATATTGGTTCGATTGCGTATAGATCGTCGAGACGATGCGCTGGCCGAAGGCGTCATAAAGGACGTTGTCGACAGTCGCCGGCGTGACGCCGAACCGGCTCGCGGTCTGGCGGTCGATGGTGATGTCGAGCGCGCGGCCCTGTTGCGCGAGGTCGCTGGCGACGTTGGTGATTTCCGGCAGGGTTGCGAGCTTGGCGACGAGCTTCGGCACCCAGGCGCGCAACAGCTCGCCGTCGGCGTTTTCGATGAGGAAATGATATTGCGCCCGGCTGACCGAGGAGTCGATCGTCAGGTCCTGCACCGGCTGCAGGTAAATGTTGATGCCTGCCACGGCGCGGGCCTCGCGGTGCAGCCGGCGCATGATGTCGCTGACCGTCGCCGTGCGCTCGTCACGCGGCTTCAAGTTGATGAGGAAACGGCCGCTGTTTAGCGTCATGTTGCTGCCGTCGACGCCAATGAAGGAGCTGAGGCTGACGACATCCTGATCCCCGAGCAGAACGTCGGCGAGCGCCTGCTGGCGCTCAGCCATAGCGTCGAAAGAGGCGGTTTGGTTCGTTTCGGTGATTGCTTGGATCATCCCCGTGTCTTGGACCGGGAAAAACCCCTTCGGGATCGCGATATAGAGCAGTACGGTCACGACGAGCGTGGCGATGGCAATCAACAGCGTCAGCGGCTGGTGATCGAGCACGACGCGCAAAGCCCGGCCATATTGATTGACGATCCATTGGAAACCGCGATCCGCCGCAACGGCCCAGCGGCTGCGCTGAGCCTCCGGCCGATGACGCAGCAGCTTGGCGCAAAGCATCGGCACGAGGGTCAGCGAAACGAAGGCGGAGATGATGATCGTGGCCGCCAGCGTGATGGCGAATTCGTGGAACAGCCGGCCGACAACCTCGCCCATGAAGAGGAGCGGGATGAGCACGGCGATCAGCGAGACGGTGAGCGAAATGATGGTGAAGCCGATCTGCGCCGAGCCCTCGAGCGCGGCCTGCAGCGGTGCCTCGCCGCCTTCGACATAACGAGCGATGTTTTCGATCATCACGATGGCATCGTCGACGACGAAGCCGGTCGAAATCGTCAGCGCCATCAGCGAGAGATTGTCGAGGCTGAAGCCGAGCAGATACATGACGATGAGCGTGCCGACGAGCGACAGCGGCACCGAAAGGCTCGGGATAATCGTCGCCGGCAGATTGCGCAGAAAGACGAAGATGACGAGCACCACCAGCACGACGGCGAGCCCGAGCTCGAACGCGACATCGGCGACGGAGGCGCGGATCGTCGTCGTTCGGTCGCTCAGGATCGCGATATTAAGCGCCGAGGGCAGGCTCGCTTCGATCCGCGGCAGCAGCGCCTTGATCCCGTCCGCGACCTCGATGACATTGGCGCCGGGCTGGCGCTGAATGTTGAGGAGGATCGCGGGCGTGCGATTTGCCCAGGCGGCGATCTTGGTGTTCTCCGGGCCGCTCACGGTCGTTGCGACATCCGACAGCCGGACGGGATTGCCATTGCGATAGGCAATGATCACGTCGTTGAACTGCCTGGCGTCGGTGATCTGGTCGTTGGCGTCGATGGTCGAGGATTGCGCCGGCCCGTCGAAACCGCCTTTCGGCGTGTTGACGTTCACATTGCCGATCGTCGTGCGGACGTCGTCAATGTTGAGGCCATAGGCGGCGAGCGCGCGCGGATTGAAGCGCACGCGGATCGCCGGCCTGTTGCCCCCCGAGATGCTGACGAGACCGACGCCCGGCTGCTGGGAGATTTTTTGCGCGAGCCGCGTCTCGGCCAGATCCTCGATGGAGGTGAGCGGCAGAGTGCTCGATGTGATGGCGATGGTCAGGATCGGCGCGTCGGCGGGGTTGACCTTCGCGTAGACCGGCGGCGTCGGCAGATCAGACGGCAAGAGATTCGAGGCGGCGTTGATCGCGGCCTGGACTTCCTGCTCGGCGACGTCGAGCGTGAGGCTGAGGTCGAATTGCAGCGTGATGACGGAAGCGCCGGCAGAGCTCGCCGAGGTCATCTGGTTGAGGCCCGGCATCTCGCCGAGCTGGCGCTCAAGTGGTGCGGTGACGGACGAGGTCATCACCTCCGGACTCGCGCCCGGATAGAAGGTCTGCACCTGGATCGTCGGATAATCGACCTCGGGCAGCGCGGAGAGCGGCAGGAATTTATAGGCGAAGGCGCCGGCGAGCAGGATCGCCACCATCAGAAGAGAGGTCGCGACCGGCCGCAGGATGAACGTCTGCGACGGATTCATGCCAATCGCTCCGCTGCGCGATCAGAGATCACTCGGGGTTCCGTTGATGGTTGTGATGGTGCTGGGCGGCCGCGCCGCTGGGCGATGCCGCCGATTCCGCGCCAGGCACGAAGACTTTGGCGCCATCGGTCAGGCGGTCGGTGCCGTCGGTGACCACGCGGTCGCCCGGCTTGAGGCCGGAGACGATCTGCACCATGTTGCCTTCACTCGAGCCGAGCGTCACCTTGCGCACCGAGGCGGTATTGTCGGCGTTGACGAGATAGACAAAGGTGCCCGGGGCGCCGCGCTGGATCGCCGGCACTGGCGCAGTGATCACGTTCTTCAGCGTCCGCACGAGCACTTGCACATTGACGAATTGGTTGGGGAAGAGCGACTCGTCGGTGTTGGGGAACTCCGCGCGGAATTTCACCATGCCGGTCGTCGTGTCGATCTGATTGTCTAGCACGGTGACGGTGCCCGTGCCCAATTCATGCACGTTGGCCCGGTCGTAGACGGTGGCGGTGAGCGGCGTCGCGCCTTTCATCTGCGCCATGACATCGGGAATGTCGTCTTCCGGCAAGGAGAAGATGACCGAGATCGGCTGCAATTGCGTCACCACCGCGATACCGGTCGTATCCGACGTCTGCACATAATTGCCAGGGTCGACAAGCCGCAGGCCCATCCGCCCGGTGACGGGCGCGGTGATGTGGCAATAGGCGATGTTGAGCGTCTGCGTATCGATCTGCGCCTGATCGGTCCTCACCGAGCCTTGGTATTGCTTCACGATGTAGACTTGATCCTCGGCCTGCTGCCGGGCGATCGAATTCTGCGCGACGAGGGTTTGGTAGCGCACGAGATCGGTCTGCGCCTGTTGCAGCAGGCCTTGGTCATGCGCCAACTGGCCTTCGTCTTGCTCCTTGAGCAATTTGTAGGGGCGGTCGTCGATCTGCGCGAGCAGGTCGCCCTTCTTGACGTACTGGCCCTCCTTGAAGGGCACGTCCACCAATATGCCGTTGATCTGCGTGCGCACGGTGATGGTCGCGAGCGGCGTAACCGTACCGAGGCCCCCATAAATGATTTTGATGTCGCCAGTGCCGACAGTGGCGACGCCGACCGATTGCGGCGCGCTGCCGGATCCTTGGCCATGCGTGCGTGGCGCGGGGGCGGGCGCGAAGACGCGATAGCCATAATAGCCAAGCCCGCCGAGGATGATGAGGCCGATGAGAAAGCCGACGAACGAGCGGCGCGGCTTGGCCCTCGGCGCGCCTTCTTCCTGCGGCGCAGGCGCCTCGGCCGGCGCCGGGATTTCCGGCTGCGCTTTGCGCGCCTGCGGCTCGGCCTGAGCCAGGCCCGGCTCGCGCGCTTCGCCGGGCAGTGGCGGTCGACGTGTCGGGTCGACTTTTTCGTCCATTGGCTTTTTGTCCATCCAAAAGGTCCGAGCGATGGGCAACCCGCGCGGCGCACATCAGTCGTCGAATTGATCAAAACGGGCGAAAGGCAGTTCCTGGGGCCCGCAAGTCCAATAAATATATAACCTTTCCGCATCCAATTCGCATTGGGGTCGAAAAAAGCAAATTACTTCTTGGTGAGATTTCTAAGCCTCTGCGGCATTTTCTAGAGCGGCGGCGTGATCGTCGGCACTTTCGAAAGATGATCGAGGCCCGGCAGGAGCGAGGCGTCCCAGCCGCCGCCAAGGGCCTCGATCAAGGCAACGCTGGCGATGAAAAGATTTTGCCGCGTCGTCAGCAAATTTTCTTCGTCCAGAAGCTGCGTCGCCTCGGCAATGACGACCGTGGTGAAGGCGACGGTGCCGGCCTGATATTGGTTGAGGTAAATCTGTACGGCCTCCCTCGCCGCAGCGACGGCTTGCGCTTCTTTCGCGGCCTGTTTCTTCTGGATGCGGAGCGCGGCGAGCTCGTCTTCGACCTGCTCGAAGGCCGTCAGAACCGTTTGCCGGTAGCTCGCGACATTCTGCGCATAGGTCGCGCGCGCGGCGGCAAGATCGGCGGCGAGCAGGCCGCCGTCGAAGATTGTCTGCGTCGCGCTGCCCGCGATCGACCAGGCCTCCGCCGCGGCGGAAATCGGCAAAGGCGTTGCGCCGGCGAAACCAAAGGCGCCGGCGAGGTTGATGGTGGGATAGAAATTGGCGACCGCGACGCCGATCAAGGCATTCTCTTCCTGCAGTTGGCGCTCGGCGGCGGCGATGTCGGGGCGCCGCTCGAGAAGTTCCGAAGGCACCGTCGCGGGAATCTGCGGGGGATATCCGGCGAGGTCGGCCGGGGTGAGCGAAAGGTCGGCCGGCGGGCGTCCGATCAAGACTGCGATCGCGTGTTCGAACTGCGCCCGTTCGACGCCGACATTGATGGCTTGCGCCTCCGTCCCCAAAACTTGCGTCTCGGCCGTGATGACATCGGCCTTGGAGACGACGCCGGCCTTGTATTGGTTCTGCGTGATTGTCAGCGTCTTCTTGTAGGCGACGATGGTACGGTCGAGCAGCGCTTTGAGCGAATCCGCCGCGCGCAGGTCGAAATAAGCGGTGGCAAGCGCCGCCTGCTCGGAGAGCTTGGCGTTTTGCAGATCGGCCGCGCTCACCTGCGCTGCCGCGGCCTGGCTTTCGACTTGGCGGCGGATGCGGCCCCAGACGTCGATGTCCCAGGTCATATTGGCGACCGGGTTATAGGTCACCGCCGTCGTGCTCTGGCCCCCCGAGCTTCCCGAGCCCGCATGCGCGTAGGTGGCGCTGTAGCTGTTGGTGACGGTTGGGAAATAATTCGCCTGCGCCTCGCGAATCAAGGCGACCGCGTTGTGATAGGATTCGAGCGCCGCTTTGACGTTCTGGTTGGAAATCTCGACTTGGCCGAGCAGAGACGACAATCGTGTGTCGCGATAGATTCCCCACCATTCGCCGCGATCGAGCGCATCGCGCGGGTCGGCGATCTTCCAACCGTTTTTCGCCTCTTTGAAATGCGGCGAAATCGGCGCGGCGGGGCGGACGTAGTCGGGCCCCATCGTGCAGGCGTTGAGAGTCGTGCCTACGAAGAGGCAAATGATCGCCCGCAGTCTCGCGCCGCTTCGCGGCAGGGAATGAAGCGAAGGCAAACTCAATGGCAGAAACTCATCGCCGCGATGCGGGCCACTAAGACGCCTCGCTGCCGACCCTCGCGGCAAGGCCTTTCCTTCGCATTCCACATAAGAGATTGGCAAGATTGGGTCCGGACTTCCCGGGCGGGAGAAATGGGCGCGGCCAAACTAGCAGACGAAATCTCTTTATTTTTCAAAAGCCTGTGATTGTTCTGTTTTTGCCACTCGCAGCCATGTTGTGCGGACGCGCGGGTCACGCTTTCGCGACGGTGCAGGTTGCGAGCGGCTCTCGGCCGGACGCTTGACCGGCACAAGCCGACGGCCCAGTGTCCCAAAACGGAGGAATGATTTGCGCCGCAGGCTGGAATGGATCGCGCCGGTCTTTTTGATCGCGCTCTTGGGGCAATTTTTTGCTCCTGTCGCGGCCGGTTTCGCCATGGCCCGCACGCCGCTCGCGGATTGGCCGATCTGTTCGCAGAGCTCCAGCGTGCCGCAGGCTCCGGCCGATCGCAGCCATCATTCTGGCGATTGCTGCGCCTTTTGCACTCAGGCACATGCGACCTTCGTGTCGTCCGATCCGCTGCAGGCGTCCGCGGCCGCGATGGCGAATGCCGATATGCGCGCCCCGTTTTGGGCCTGCGCCGCGCCGCCGCGTGAGCGTCCGCCCTACGCCGCCAAGGCCCGCGCGCCGCCCAACTTCTCCTGAGCCAGATCGCCGTTCCACAGCGGCTTTAATCCATATCGCTCAGCCGGTCTTCGTGCCTGCTTTAGGAGAACATCGATGAAGTCTTATCTTTTTGGCTGCGCTGTCGCAGCTTTCTGCGCCATGCCCGCTTTCGCGCATCCCGTTCTAGAGATGCCGTCCACCGTCGTGGCGGCTCACCGGGCAGCCGCGCCGATATTTGTTGCCGCCGACCAAAGTGTGACGGCTGGCCCGCTCACGATCAAAGACGCCTTCACCCGCCCGACGCCCGGCGGCGCCACGGTGGCGGTCGGCTATTTGACCATCGTCAATAAGGGGAAGACCGACGACCGGCTAGTCGCGGTGACATCTGACATATCCGCCAGCGTGCAGATCCATGAAACCAAGATGGAGAATAACGTCATGGAGATGACGGAACTGCCGGACGGGCTCGCCATCCCCGCCGGCGCGACCGTCACCTTCAAGCCTGGCGGCTATCACATCATGTTCATGGATCTGAAGCGGGCGGTGAAGCCGGGGGATACGATCCATGCGGTGCTCGAATTTGCCAAGGCCGGCAAAATCGCCGTCACCTTCGTCGCGGCCAATAACATGGGCGCCATGGCGCCAGGCGGGATGAAGGTGGACGGGATGAAGATGCAGTAAGGAGGACTGCATCCAACTCGGAAAGGCCGGCTTACCGACATAGGCCGGCCGCCGTCATTATGAAATGGCGCGCCCGAAGAGATTCGAACTCCTGACCCCTAGATTCGTAGTCTAGTGCTCTATCCAGCTGAGCTACGGGCGCGCAAATTCTCAAGGGAAGCCGAAAGCTTGCCGATGAGTGGAAGGTGTCGATCCCAAGGATCGACGGCCTCCCTTTAGCGGCTCGGGCATGGCATGGCAACTGTCGGAAGCGCCCGAGGCGGTGTCCGCCCTGACGTTCTTAGGCCGCGCCGGCGCGGCGCTGCGGCAAAGTGATCCGGAACCGCGCCCCGGCGCCCTCGTCCTCCTCGGGCACCAGCTCGATGCTGCCGCCATGCGCGCGGACAAGATCGGCCGCGATGGCGAGGCCGAGCCCGGAGCCGCCCGGTCGCGACGAGCTCGAAAAAGGCGTGAATAACTGCGCCCGCACGCTCGGCGGCACGCCGGGTCCCGTATCGGCCACTTCGAGAATGGCAAGCGCGTCCTCGCGTATGAAGGCGGAGACGGTGATTTGCGCCGGCCGGCCGCTGGACGGGCCGGCGCGGTCAAGCGCCTCGACACCATTGCGCAGCAAATTCATCATGACTCGAAAAAGCTGTTCCGGGTCGGCCCAAAGCGTGAAGCCGTCAGAGACCTCGTTGACGATCATCACGCGGCCGCCGCCGAGACAAACCGCTTCGGCGGCCTCCGCGACGGTCGTGCGCAAATCGACCAGCCGCGGCTTAGGCGCCTCATCCGTCGCCCGCCCATA
>JARLIV010000242.1 GCA_031291555.1 Methylovirgula sp.
AGCTCCGTCATCGGATAATCCGACCAAACATCCCGACTGCTAGCTCATTGGCGGCGAATTCCGCGATTGCTTGACCTCCATCAAGGTTCGGTAGCGAGGGTTGAGCCAAACTGCCTCTACTTGATCGGGGCGCGGAGGCGCGAGGCCTTTGCAAATCCTGAGCGGCATTTCACCGACATCGTCGGGTTTGAGCGGGGGACGGGATTTTCATGCTATGGATTGGGAACCCATCGATACTGCTCCATTCGCCCAGGATCTCGAAATTTGCGTGATAGAACGGGGCGAGGTTCACGCCTTAATCTTTCCGTGCCGCCGCGTCGATGGCGGCTGGTCCAATGCGGACACGCGAGAACATATCTTCGTGCATCCGACGCACTGGCGCTATTGGTTCGAGGCTAACGGCACCAAGCATTAGACGCGTGGAGTTGCGGAATGGACTGGAAGTTACTGCGATTTGACGAGGCCTTTCAGCCTCCCGTGCAAAGCTTCAGCATGCATGACACTAAAGAGGAAGCACTGCAAACCGCGCGAGACAAGCCGCGCGATGGGCAGATCATCACGAACCGGATTGAGGGCCCAGATGGGATGGTCCTAAACCACGACGACATCGCGCAATGGTGCGCGGAAAACCCGGCGCCATAGTGCATAGCCGATGTTTCTCTCACGGCATGAAGACCTGGCGCACCTCCAACGCGCAGTCAGGCGTCGAAGGTTCCCCCGGCAGCTCCATTATCCCGCCGCAGAGCTTGGGCGCCTAACAGGATCAGGACCTCCGCCTCGGACAACCGACCCTGGCGTAGGAGCGCTTCCGCGACGCGTTCAATCGCCGGCCAATGACGGCGCATGAGGTTCAAGCCGATCGGATCACTCTCGACTTGCAGCTCGGCCATGGTCTCATGGCCCATCACTTGTTCTAGCTCGGCGCAACCGCGCGGCGGATTGTCAATCGGCCACCCCGCCTGTAAAGCTCGGCGTCATCGATAAAATCTCGGCCAGCCCGACGGTCCGCGTGTCCGATACTGAAATCCCTGAGAGGCATATCTCGCCCGTCTTGCGTCGCGCGATCGCCCTGGCCGCCGTCGTCGCCTTCTGCCTGACCGCCTATGGCGTGATGCTGGCGCGGTTCAATATGGCTAAAGGGCCCATGGAAGTCGAACTTGGCGCGCCCTCCGGCGAAGCCGGGGTACGGCTCTATCTGCAACCCACGCACATCGACCCGATCAACCATGCGATCCAGCTGCGGATCAATATTTTGCCGGGTTCTGCAGCAGCCGACGCCACAATGATCGCGGATCGAAGCTATATTTTGAGGATCCAACGCAGCGAGCAGGTCGAACAGATCACAGTCAAGGCCGGCCAACCATTGCCGGAAGCCACTTTCGAATTCGACCTTGAGCGCGGAAATGTCCGCGATTATCCATTCGACCGTTATGTTTCTTCGACGATCCTGTCCGCAAGCGCGCTGACCGCAGACGGCGCGGAACATCCCCTGCCGATCCATGCCAAGGCATGGGAGGGGCTGTTCGGATTTGCCGTGGAGGTTGAGGCACGCCCCACATCGCGCCCGAACGAACTAGCGCTCGAATCCAGCTTTAGCCGCACCGGCGCCGTGGCCTTCTTCAGCCTCGCGATCTATGGCGCGATGTTCGTCGTGGCGATCTGTGCGCTGGTCATCGGCAGCCTCGTTTTCATCGGCTTGCGCAAGATCGAAGTGCCGTTTGTCGGTGCGCTGGGCGCAATGATTTTTGCGCTGCCGGTCCTGCGCAATGCCCTGCCCGGCGCGCCGCCGCTTGGGGTGCGGGCCGACGCCCTCGTCTTTTTCTGGGCGGAGCTCGGGGCGATCATCGCGCTTTGCCTTTTCGTTATCGCCTGGGCGCGCCGCGGCGCAAAACCCTAACGGAAAATGGCGCGGGGGTTGGTTCCGCCGTCGCGGGATATCGCTCTGGACCCATGAGTTTCTCCCGCCCCGGTTCTTTCCAGGGGCCTCTCATCCCTACACGATCGCGCCATCGACGCGCCGCTGTGCCGGGCGAAGCGTCGCCCCGCCAGTGAGAACGCCTGGCGCGAGTAGTTGCGGCAACGAGGTTACTAAGAATGTCCGAGGCTTCATCTCCCCCCTCCGACCGCACGCGCCTGCGCCGCTATCATTGGCTCGGCAAATATGATCGCCAGACCGTCTACGACATCATCGATGCCGGCATCATCTGTCAGATCGGCTATATTTTCGAGGGTCAGCCCTATGTGACGCCGACGAGCCATTGGCGCATCGATGATTATGTCTATTGGCACGGATCGTCCGCGAGCCGAATGCTCAAGGCGCAGCAGGCGGGCATCCCTGTCTGCTTCACCGTCACCCATCTCGACGGCATTGTCTTCGCGCGGGCGGCGATGAACCACAATGTGCAATTCCGTTCGGTCATGGCTTTCGGTAATGCCGAATTTGTCGAGGAGGACAAGAAGCGCGCGGCGCTCGCCGCGTTCACCGACAAACTGGCGCCGGGGCTTTGGGATTATGCCCGCGAGCCGAACGAGCAAGAATGGCTGGCGACGAAAGTCATCCGCCTGCGCCTCGATGAAGCCTCGGCCAAGGTCAATGACCTCTTCGCCGGTGACGAGGAAGAGGATCTGGCCACCGACCGCTGGTCGGGCGCGGTTCCGCTCCGCGTCGCACAGGGCGACATCATCCCCGACCCGAGATTGCCGGCAGGCATTGCTATGCCGGATTTCGCGAGGCTATTTAGATATACGAAAAAATAGCCGAGCTCGAGCGGGCGCCATTCTGGCCGGGATGCCTCTCGAGCGGCCAGATTTGGGGAGCTGACGGTGCTCATCGAGCTTCGACTGGTGCGTGAGACCGATGCGAGTCTGCAGGCACAGATCGTCGATCAGTTGCGCGAACAGATCGTCAACGGACGTTTGCGGCCCGGCTTCAAACTCCCGCCGTCCCGTGAGCTGGCGCGGCAATATGATGTTTCGCGAAATACCGTCATCCACGCCTATGAACGCCTAGTCAGCGAGGGCTACCTCTCTGCCATCAAGGGCGTGAGAACCGTCGTCGCGGAGACGATCCCCGAGGCGTGCCTTCTGGTCGGCAAGACGGCGGAGCCAGGTCCGAAGCGCGCGCGTCCGACAGCGCGGGCGCCAGTGGTCTTCAGCGGCGAGGCGCTTGCTGTGACCCCGCAAGCTCCAAACATAAAGCCTGTCGTGGACTTCTGGCCCGGGCGTGTGAACCGGGCGCTCTTTCCGATCACGACATGGCGCAAGCTGGCTGATGACGCGCTGAGTTCGCTGGCCAACGAGCTCACGGACTATGGCGATCCGGCCGGCTTGCCCGCCTTGCGCGAAGCCATCGCTCATCATGTCGCGCTCTCGCGCGGCGTTACATGCTCCGCTGAGTCCGTGATCGTCACCGCCGGCACGCAAGAGGCGATCAACCTCATTGCGCGCATGTTGGTCACAACCGGCACTGGCGTCGTGATCGAAGATCCATGCTACGGGAGCCCGGCGCATACGTTTCGCAGCTATGGCGCGCGCCTTTGCCCCGCTCCCGTCGATCGCGACGGGCTGATAACCGATCTGTTGCCCGAACGGGGCGTGAGTTTCGCTTATGTGACACCATCGCATCAGTTCCCGACCGGCGCGACGCTCCCGCCCGCGCGGCGGTGCGCGCTCCTCGACTGGGCCTACCGGAGTGGCGCTTATATCGTCGAAGACGATTACGACAGCGACTATATTTTCGATGGTCCGCCGGCGCTCTCGATCGCGGGCACGGACGGCGGAAACTGCGTCATCTATGTCGGCACCTTCTCCAAATCGCTGGGCGCGGGCGTGCGGACAGGCTATCTCATCGTCCCGCCGCAACTCATCTCGGTGGCCCGCAAGGTCAAGACGATGGGCACTTACGGGCATCCCTGGCTCGAACAGGCCATTCTGGAGAGCTTCATCGACAGCGGCGGCTACCAGCGCCATTTGCGCACCATTCGCAAAGCCTGCTCCGAGACGCTCAATTGCCTGATATCCCGGCTGCAAACAGCTTTCGGCCCGCTCGAGATATGGGGATTGAACAGCGGCATGCACGTCATGTGGCTTCTGCCGGACTGGATGCCCTCGCCGGAAGACTTCAAGGCACGCCTCGCCGCGCATGGCGTCAGCGTTCATACGCTCGAATCCGGCGGCGCCTATTGCCCCTCGGGGCTTTATCGCGACCGCGCCATTCTGCTGGGCTATGCCGCGCTCAGGCAGCGCGAGATTATTCGCGCGGTCGATATCATGACACGCACAGTGAGCGACGAACTGCACATCGCGCGCGGCGCGATCTTGGTCTAAAACGCAATAGGGCGCCCAAACGGGCGCCCTTTCGCTTTCCAAAGCGCGGAAATTTCTATGCGCGTTTGTTGATGTGATGGGACATTTTGTCGGCCGCATCCTTTAGCGCCGATTTGGCGTCGCCGACAGCTTTCTGCACATGGCCCTTGAGTTCCTGCGCCGCACCTTCGGCCTGAAGCCGCTCGGAACCGACGGCTTTGGCGACGCTGCGCTTGACATGGCCCGCGGTTTCGTTGGCGAGGCCTTTGATCTTGTCCGTAGAGCTGCCCATAATCTCGCACTCCTTGCAGAGTTGGGGAGGGAGAAACGGCTCAGGACAAGAAGAGTTCCGGAAATTCGCCGGCGCCGATCAAAGGTTGCGAAGATTTCATGCGAGCGTAAACGTCGCCGGAGCCTCATCGGC
>JARLIV010000243.1 GCA_031291555.1 Methylovirgula sp.
ATCAATTCCGTGCCGGATGCGCTCGGCTCCACCGCCAATTATCTGCATCACAGTGGCTGGGTGCCGGGTCTGCCCTGGGGCTTCGAGGTGAAATTGCCACCCGGCTATCCCGCCCGCGATACGTGGCGCGCCAGCAAGCAGCCGCTGGCCGCCTGGGCGGCGCGCGGCTTCACCCATATCAATGGCGCCCCGCTCTCCGGCGAAGGCGCTTACGGCCTGCTGCTGCCCGCCGGCCCGCGCGGCCCGGCCTTTCTCGTGAGCCGCAATTTCAATGCGATCTTTTCCTACAATGCCGCCGAATCCTACGCTCTGGCGATCGCGCTTCTGTCGGACCGGCTGCGCGGGCACGGCCCAATCGTCACCCCCTGGCCGACCGACGATCCTGGCCTATCGCGCGCCGGGCGGCGCGAGGTTCAGCGCCTGCTGATCCAGCACGGCTATGACATTGGCGGCAAGATCGACGCTGTCCTCGGGCATAAGACGCAGGAGGCGATCGCCGACTTCCAGCGCCGCGTCGGGCTGAAGCCGACCGGCCGCGCCAGTCAATCGGTGCTCACGGCGCTGCGCAGCCATTGACGCACATCAACACATTAAATTTTGCTCTCCCATATTATTCACTCTCGGAAAGACGATTCCGCAGCACGTATTCAAGATGCGCGGCACTTCACTCGGAAGTGTTGCTTCATCGACTGAATTTCACCGGGAATTGACTCGCGCCGGACGCCACCTGATTTAAGCTGCCGGGGCTGGGAAAAGTAGCTTATGTAAATGCTTTTATTAGGTTTTCTGCGACAGGGATGGGTGATTGCGGGGCTGGTCGCGGGCACGCCCGCGCTCGCCGCGCCGACGCCCAGCGTCATCGACGGCGTCGTGGAGCTTTTCACGTCGCAAGGCTGCTCGTCCTGTCCGCCGGCCGATCGCCTGTTGGCCCAATTGGCCGCGAGGCCCGACACCGTGGCTCTAACCTTTGCCATCAATTATTGGGACTATATTGGCTGGAAGGATACGCTGGCGGCGCCGGAATTCACCGCCCGGCAGCAAGCCTATGCAAACGGCCGTCCTGACCCGCATGTCTATACACCCGAGGCTGTGATCGACGGCCTCTTCGACGCCGTTGGCAGCGACAAGGCCGCGATCGAAAAGGCCCTCGCGCACGGCAAGGCGAGCGGCCAGGCTCTGAGCGTCTCCGCGCATCTGCGCGAATCCGGCGGCAAGCTGGAAATCGACATTGGCGGCGGCACCGCGGCGCCGGCGGAAGTTTATGTGCTGCGGGTCGCCAGGACGCGCACGGTGCAGATTTCGAGTGGCGAGAACTCGGGCCGCAGAGTGACCTACACGAATGTCGTCCGCGCCATCCGCAAGGTCAGCGATTGGGACGGCGCGCCGCTGAGCCTCAAATTGACGGAATTGCGCGGCGACGATGAAGGCTATGTCGTGCTGCTGCAGCGCGGCTCGCTGGACCAACCGGGCGCGATTCTCGCCGCGGCCAAGAGCGAAGGTCTTTAGGCGCAGGCCGGAATTTCGCCCCGATCCGCCGGTTTCATGCCGGCGCGAGATTATCGGCTCCGCCGTCTCGCCCCCGCGCTCCGAAACAGGATATGTTGCCGGACATGATTCGCAGTACCCGCCTGGCTCTTACGGCCACGCTTTTCCTGTCATGCGGCTTGGCCGCTATCCCGGCCCTCGCGCAGGACCTCACAACGCCGTTCCGCGTCGCCGCCAATGACGACGAGACGACCGGCTCCACCCACCACCATCACAAGACGGCGAAGAAGACGCCCGCCAAGACCGGCACAAAAAAAGGCAAGAAATCCAAGGCTGGCCACGCGGCCGAGGCGGACCACACCAAGCCGACGCAAGTCGGCAGTTTCGGCGATTGGGGCGCGTTCGTCGCCGAGAACGGCGACGAAAAGACCTGTTACGTCCTTGCTCAGCCCAAGAGCCGCGAGCCGGCGAATCTGAAGCGCGATCCGGCCTATGTGTTCATTTCCAACCGGCCGGGCGAGCACATTCACAACGAAATCTCGATCACCATGGGCTTCCCGATGAAGGACGGCGGCGACGCCGAGGCCGATGTTTCGGGGACGACCTTCGATCTCGTCTCGAAGGGGCGGAACGCCTGGATCAAAAACCCGGCCGAGGAAGGCCATTTCGTCGCCGCGCTGCGCCACGGCGCCAAGCTTGTCGTCAAAGCGGCCTCTGTCAGAGGCAAGCTGACGACCGATACCTATTCCCTCGCCGGCCTGCACCAGGCTCTCGATCAAGCCGCGCACGAATGCCGCTAGAGCGTGTTCTGGAAAGTTAGATGAGTTTTCCGATCAGAACACGCCTCGGCATTACGAATTGGCGCGCTTTCCGGCCGGACGGGCCATCTGGCCGATAGAGAAGCCGCGTTCTCCCCCTTTTAGCCGCCTTGTTCGACGTTTGCGCGTGGCGCATAATGCGCGGCAAGGCTGTGCGTCCGGCTGACCGGCGGAGGCATGCGCCGATCGATGGCGTAAAACGAAGTGACGACGCCGGCCGCTTGACGAGGCCGTCCATAAGAAGTCACCGGGAGGAAGTATGTCGGAGTCTCTTCTCTATCCCGTGAGCGGGGAATGGGCGCATCGCGCCTATATCGACGCGGACAAGTACAAAGAGCTTTACCAGCGTTCGATCACCGATCCCGATGGCTTCTGGGGCGAGGAGGCCCGCCGCCGCCTCGAATGGATCGAGCCTTTCACCAAGGTCAAGAACACCTCGTTCGGACCGGGCGACGTCCATATCAAATGGTTCGAGGACGGCGTCACCAACATCGCCTTGAACTGCATCGACCGGCATCTCGAAAAGCGCGGCGACCAGGTCGCGATCATCTGGGAGGGCGATGACCCATCCCGCAGCCTCAAGATCACCTATCGCCAATTGCATGAGCGCGTCTGCCGCTTCGCCAATGTGCTGAAGGCGCATGGCATTGAGAAGGGCGATACGGTCACGATCTATATGCCGATGATCCCCGAGGCGGCCTATGCGATGCTCGCCTGCGCGCGCATCGGCGCCATCCATTCTGTCGTGTTCGGCGGCTTCTCGCCCGACTCGCTCGCTGGCCGCATCAAGGATTGCGGCTCCAAATTGCTGATTACCGCCGACGAGGGCCTGCGCGGCGGCAAGAAAGTGCCGCTCAAGGCCAATGTCGATACCGCGCTGGAAAAGGTGCCCTTCATCGTCAACAAGGTCATCGTCGTAAAGCATACCGGCGGCGATATCCATTGGGAAAAGGGCCGCGATTTCTGGCTGCACGAGGAGATCGAGAACGTCTCGCCAGATTGCCCGGTGACGCCGGTCGGCGCCGAAGACCCGCTCTTCATCCTCTATACGTCCGGCTCGACCGGCACGCCGAAGGGCGTCGTCCATACGACGGCGGGCTATCTTCTCTATGCGGCGATGACCCACCAATATGTCTTCGACTATCACGACGGCGACATCTACTGGTGCACCGCCGACGTCGGCTGGGTGACCGGCCACAGCTACATTCTTTACGGACCGCTCTGCAATGGCGCGACGACGCTGATCTTCGAGGGCGTGCCGACCTATCCGACGGTCTCGCGCTTCTGGGATGTCGTCGACAAGCACAAGGTCAACATCTTCTACACCGCGCCGACGGCGATCCGCTCGCTGATGGGCGCGGGTGCCGAGCCCGTGCAGAAAACCAGCCGCGCCTCGCTGCGGCTGCTCGGCACGGTCGGCGAGCCGATCAATCCGGAAGCCTGGGAATGGTATTACAAGGTCGTCGGCGATAGCCGCTGCCCGATCATGGATACGTGGTGGCAGACGGAGACCGGCGGCCATCTGATTACGCCCCTGCCCGGCGCAACGCCCTTGAAGCCCGGCTCGGCCACCAAGCCCTTCTTCGGCATCAGGCCGGAAATCGTCGATGGCAACGGCGTCGTGCAGGAAGGGCCGGCCGAAGGCATTTTGGTTATCGCCGATTCCTGGCCCGGCCAGATGCGCACTGTCTTCGGCGACCATGACCGGTTCATACAGACCTATTTCTCGTCCTTCCCCGGCAAATATTTCACCGGCGACGGCGCCCGCCGCGATGCGGATGGCGATTATTGGATCACCGGCCGCGTCGATGACGTGATCAACGTCTCCGGCCACCGCATGGGCACGGCCGAGGTCGAGAGCGCCCTCGTCGCGCATGAGCGCGTCGCCGAGGCGGCGGTCGTCGGCTTCCCGCACGACATCAAGGGCCAGGGCATTTTCGCTTATGTCACTTTGATCAACGGCCATGAGCCGAGCGAGAAGCTGCGCAAGGATCTGGTCGCCTGGGTGCGGCAGGAGATCGGCCCCATCGCCTCGCCCGATATTGTGCAATTCGCCCCCGGCCTGCCGAAGACCCGCTCCGGCAAGATCATGCGCCGCATCCTGCGCAAGATCGCCGAGAACGAATTCCAGGCCCTGGGCGATACCTCGACCCTCGCCGACCCGGCGGTGGTCGAGGACCTGATCCGCGAGCGCAAAAAGCTCTAAACCGGCCCTAAGTGCGGCGCCCGCGCCACACGGCAAGGGGATTTTAACGCGCTCCGTGCAAAATAATTCCGGGCCGCCGTGCGACTTGGTATCGTCCCGGCGGACTGAAGTTTGTTCGCGCGGGGGGCGTAATGAGCACCTTGAGTCAGCGGGCCGGCATCGCGCCGGCCGTGTTTGCGTTTGTTGGAGCCGCAATGCTGGGCGCGGTCGCGCCGGCGCAAGCGGCCCGCCAGGACGTTCACTTATCGGCCGCCTATCCGGCCGGCGAGATCATCATCAGCCAGCATCAGCGCGCGCTCTATTTCACCGAGGGTGACGGCCGCGCCATCCGCTATCCGATCGCGGTCGGCAAGCGCGGCATGGCCTGGCTCGGCGAAGCCTCGGTCGAAGGCAAATATCTCGCGCCCGACTGGTCGCCGCCGGCCATCGTCGCGCACGACCATCCGAACTTGCCCCATTTCATCCCCGGCGGCTCGCCGCACAACCCGATGGGCGCCGCGGCGATCACGCTGTCGCGCTATCAGGTTGCGATACACGGCACGACCAGATTGATGCGCCGTTCGATCGGCACTGCGGCCTCTTATGGCTGCATCCGCATGTATAACGAGGACGTGGTCGACCTCTATCAGCGGGTCAACATCGGCACGCCGGTTCTCGCCGTTCCCTAATCTGTCCGCCAGGTCCGTTCCGCTCTAGAATGCGGCGGGAGGTGCGCATGGCACAGAATATCGCGACGAGTTGCGTGATTGCCGGTGGCGGCCCCGCCGGCATGATGGCGGGACTGCTCCTCGCCCACGCTGGGGTCGATACGATTGTGCTGGAGAAGCACGCGGATTTCCTGCGCGACTTTCGCGGCGACACGATCCATCCCTCGACCCTGCAGGCGATGGACGACCTTGGGCTTTACGACCAATTTCTTGCGCTGCCGCACCAGAAAGCCACAAGCCTCTCGGCGCAATTCGGCGCGGTGAGCATCCCGCTCGCCGACTTTTCACATCTGCCGACGCGGGCGAAATTCATCGCCTTTATGCCGCAATGGGACTTTCTCAATTTCGTTGCGCGCGAGGCGCAAAAATATCCGAACTTCCGGCTCATCATGCAGGCCGATGTCGATGATCTCATCATCGAGAATGATGTGGTGAGAGGCGTCAAAGCGCGAACGCCGAAAGGTCTGCTCGTAGTTCGCGCGCCGCTGACCATCGGCGCCGATGGGCGCCATTCGATCGTGCGCGAAAAGGCAGGCTTCACGCCGCAGGATATCGGTGCGCCGATGGATGTGCTCTGGTTCAAGCTCACTCGCCGGGCCAGCGACACCTCGGAGCCTTTCGGCCGCGTCGCCGCCGGAACGCTTCTCGTCATGATCAATCGTGGTGACCATTGGCAATGCGGCTATGTCATTCCCAAGGGCGGCTTCGCTGCCTTGCGGACGCAGGACATCGCCATCTTGCGTGCCAATGTCGCACGCCTCGCACCCTTCATGGCCGACCGCGTCGCCGAGCTCATGGACTGGAACAGCGTCAGCCTGCTGACGGTGACGGTGAACCGGCTGGCGCTCTGGCACCGGCCCGGGCTTCTTTGCATCGGCGACAGCGCGCATGCCATGTCACCGGTCGGCGGCGTCGGCATCAATCTCGCGATCCAGGACGCGATCGCCGCAGCGAATATTCTGGCGCCGACGCTGGCGCGCAAGGAAGCGCCGAGCGATGCCTTGCTGGCCGAGGTCCAGCACCGGCGCGAACCGGCAGTCAAGCTCACTCAGGCGATGCAGGTCTTCATCCAGAAGCAGGTGATCTCTAATGTTCTCGCCGCGCAGGACCGGCCGCTGACGCCGCCTTGGCCGCTGCGTCTTTTTCAATACGTCCCTTGGCTGCGGCGGATTCCGGCGCGGCTGATCGGCCTCGGCTACCGGCGGGAGCGTGTGCGCACCTGAAGCATGGCGGCCGCAACCGCCCCTGTGATAGAGAACCCGAGCCCTTCGACCCGGATCGCCCATGGACCGTCCCGAAATTTCCGAAGCGTTTTTTGCGCTCGAAGCGCATCAAAGCGATTTTCACGATGTGACGATCGCCGATCTCTTCGCAAAGGACCAGCGCCGCTTCGCCGATTTCCACGTCGTGCTCGACGATCTGCTTTTCGATTTCTCGAAACATCGGATCGACCGCACGACACTCAAGCTCCTCCTCGATCTCGCCAGCGCCGCCAAGCTCGAAGAGCGCCGCGCCGCGCTCTTCGCTGGCGCCATCGTCAACCCGACGGAAGGCCGCCCCGCTCTGCACATGGCCTTGCGCAATTTGAGCGGCGTGCCGATGCAGGCGCAGGGCCGCGATGTGATGCCCGAGGTTCTGGCCGAGCGGCACAAGATGCTGGCCTTCGCCGAGGCGGTGCGCAGCGGCGCTTTGAGGAGCGCGACGGGCGCGCCTTTCGCCCATATCGTCAACATCGGCATTGGCGGCTCGGATCTCGGCCCGGCCATGGCGGCGCGCGCGCTCTCGCCCTTCCTCGCGCCGCATCTTGATCTTCACTTCGTCGCCAATGTCGATGGCGCCGATCTCGCAGACACGCTGAAACGCGTCGATCTCGCGCGCACACTTTTCATTGTCAGCTCGAAGACATTCACGACGCTCGAGACGATGACCAACGCGCGCGCCGCGCGCCAGGCTTTGATCGGCCAACTCGGCGAAGCCGCCGTGGCGGCGCATTTCTGCGCCGTCTCGACTGCAGCCAAAGAAGTCGCGGCCTTCGGCATCAGCGAAGACCGTCGCTTCCTCTTCTGGGATTGGGTTGGCGGGCGCTATTCGCTCTGGTCGTCGATCGGACTTTCGCTCGCCATTGGCATCGGTAAGCAGAATTTCGAGGATTTTCTGCGCGGCGGCGAAGACATCGATAATCATTTCACCACGGCGCCGCTCGCGGAAAACATCCCCGTCCTGATGGCGCTGATCGAAATCTGGTATCGCGACTTCTGGGATTACGCCGCGCAGGCGGTGATCCCCTACGATCAGCGGCTCGCGCGCTTTCCCGCCTATCTGCAACAGCTCGAGATGGAATCGAACGGCAAGTCCGTCGATCTCGCGGGCGCGCCGATGCGCACGCCCACGGCGCCAGTGATCTTCGGC
>JARLIV010000244.1 GCA_031291555.1 Methylovirgula sp.
AAGAAGCGCTTCGGCCGCTGCAGCGCGTTGGCATCGACACCGCCGGTCAGCACCTTGCCCGACGACGGTACGACAGTGTTATAGGCGCGGCCGAGCCGGGTGATGGAATCGAGCAAGATCACGACATCGCGACCATGTTCGACCAGGCGCTTGGCCTTCTCGATCACCATCTCCGCCACTTGCACATGGCGCACCGCTGGCTCGTCGAAGGTCGAGGAAACGACCTCGCCCTTCACCGAGCGCTGCATATCGGTGACTTCCTCCGGCCGCTCGTCGATGAGCAGCACGATCAGATAGCATTCGGGATGGTTGGTGGTGATCGATTGCGCGATGTTCTGCAAGAGCACGGTCTTGCCGGTGCGCGGCGGCGCGACGATCAAAGCGCGCTGGCCCTTGCCGATGGGCGAGACGATATCGATGACGCGGGCAGAAAGGTCTTTCTTGGTCGGGTCTTCGATTTCTAGCCTTAGCCGCTCGTCGGGATAGAGCGGCGTCAGATTATCGAAATGGACCTTGTGGCGGATTTTCTCCGGGTCCTCGAAATTGATCGTATTGACCTTGAGCAAAGCGAAATAGCGCTCGCCCTCTTTCGGGCTGCGGATCAGGCCCTCGACCGTGTCGCCGGTGCGCAGGCCGAAGCGGCGGATCTGCGAGGGCGAGACATAAATATCGTCGGGACCGGCGAGATAATTGGCGTCGGGCGAACGCAGGAAGCCGAAACCGTCCTGCAGCACTTCGATCACGCCCTCGCCGACGATCTCGATGTCGCGGCTGGCGAGTTGTTTCAAAATCGCAAACATCAATTCCTGCTTGCGCAGGATCGAAGCATTCTCGACTTCATGCTCTTCGGCGAAGGCGAGGAGTTCGGTGGGCGATTTCGATTTTAATTCTTGAAGTTTGATATCCCGCATCGGGATTTCTGTCCTTGAAATGGCGCTTTTGCAGCGCGCCGGGGTGGGAACGGCCTAAAGGCCGCGTAATCCTGGGAGGGCAGGCCAATGCCTTGGCTAGGGCGCTTCATGGGGGCGCGCCGACATATCGCCTGCGGGGGAAGAACTAAAAGATATGACCTTTTGATCTTTTTGACAACTGCGGCACGGCGTCAGCCAAACCTGCACACAGAAATAGCGCGCGAATCCGGTGCCAGTTTGGCGCAGCGGCGCCCGCAGTTCAATATTTCGAATTGATCGGAACCGGCGTGCCGTTCCAATCGAACTTCCAGTTGAGCCCGGCGCGGACGGCGTGGAACGCGGCCCGCGTATGTTCCGTGCCGTCGCCGCCCAGCGGCGTCGAGGCCGTTCCAAGATCGGTGTAGAGATATTCCGCCTTGGCCGTCAGATTCCGGGTCAAGGCATATTCGACGCCCGCGCCCGCCGTCCAGCCGGTGCGCACCCCGCCGGACGAGAAATTATCCGGACCGAGCGCGATCTGGTTATGCGTATCGCCGTAGGCGAAGCCGCCGGTGACGAAGGGCAGGACATTGCCGAAGGAAAGGCCGAGCCGCGCCCGCGCCGAACCCCACCAATCGAGCTGCGAGGAGCCGGTCAGCACCCCGGCCGGCGTCGCCAGCGAGCCGTAATTCGCCCGCAGGGTCGAGCCCTGGAAATCCGTCTCGCCGCCGAGGACGACGTTCGAGGCCGGGAATTGGTAGTTGAAGCCCGCCTCGCCGCCGCCGGCAAAGCCGGCCGGATTGGCGCTCAGGCTACCATAGGGCCCGTTCAGCGTCTGCCCGCCGAAAGCGCCGCCAGCCGTCGCGCCGACATAGAAGCCGGTCCAGGAAAAGGCAGGCGGCGGGGCGGCATAGAGCGGCGCGGCGCTGGCGCTCGCCAGGTCAGCCGCCCGCGCACCCGCGACGAGCGCGAGAACCGCAGAAAAGGCCAGAAGACCCGAGCGAACCATGCCGAAAATCCCCGAATGCCGCCGGATCCTAATCGAAACCCGCCGGCCCCGCACAATAAATGCCGTTCACAAGGTTAAAGGCCAAGGCCCCTGCGGCGAATGTGCGGAAACGCACGCCGACAGGCGGTTTTCGAAAACCTCTGCGCCGCTGTGGCACCGCTGCATCACTCAACCTGTGCAGCGCGCCAATCCGCCTCTAGTTTTTGGAATCACGCGACGCCGGCGCCCCGATGCGCCCAACACTTCGGGAATTCAGTACTTTGGCACCACCGGCGTCGGCGGGGTCAGCCATTCGAACCGCCAGTCCACCCCGGCCCGGACGACATTGAGCGTCGGATGCGCGGAATGGTCATTGGCGGGCGCAAAGGTCAGCTCGCCCGGCGTCTGGTAATATTGCGGGCCGAGATCGACGTGGAGATATTCCGCCTTCACCGACAGATTGCGGGTGACCTGATATTCGATGCCCGCGCCCGCGGTCCAGCCCGTGCGGGTCGAGCCGACCGAGAAATTGCCGAATGGATCGCCGCCCGGCTCGACGCGATATTGGTCGACACGGCCGAAGGAGGCGCCGCCCGTCACATAGGGCAGGATATTGCCGAAAGCGTAGCCGAAACGCGCCCGCGCCGTCGCGAACCAATCGAGCTTGGTGTCGTTCGGGATCGCGCCGCCGCCGATATCATAGCCGCCGGCATTGGTGCGCACCGTCGAGCCGTCGAAATCGCCCTCGACGCCGACGACATAATTCGTCCCCGGAAACTGATAGTTGAGCCCCGCCGTGCCGCCGCCGAGGAAGCCGCTCGACGACAGGCTGCCCGAATTATCGAGCACGCCGGCGCTGTAATGATTGTAATTGACGTCACCGGCGCCATAGCCCGCGTTGAGGCCGATATAGAGGCCCGACCATTCCGGCGGCGGCGGGGGCGGCGGCACATAGGCCGGGGGCCCCTTATCGGTCGGCAGGTCGCCCGCGAAAGCGCTTCCGACGCAGAGAACTGCGACGGCGCTCGACATCAGCAGGGCGCGAATCATCATCCAAAAAGCCTCAAACGGCGATGCTCGCATCGAGGATTAGAGCAAAATCCCGGCCGGACAATGCCCGTGCCCGCGGCGGCGGCATTTTCTGCCTAGCTGTCTCCGTGAGGCAACAGAACCCTGGGGTGACTGACGCCCTTGGCAATGCCAAAATCGGCTATGATTCTCAGCCTCCCCGCCGTCGAAAGGCCCTCATGCGCATAGATTTCTCCGGGTCGCCGCTCCGCGGCCGGCCGTACAGCGAAAAGCCGATGACCTTTTGCCCACCGGAGGATCTAAACGCATGGGCGGGTATCATTGACCTCATCGCGGTGGAAACCGGCGAACGCGCCGCGCGCGAACATTGGCAGGCGGCACAATTCCGCAATCTCCTGAGCCACGCTTTGCAGCACTCGGCCTTCTGGCGCCAGCGCCTCGGCGCCAAGCGCCTGCCGGCCAATATCAAACTCGCGGACCTGCCGGTCCTCACCCGCAGCGCGCTTCGCGCCCAGGTCGCGGCTGAAGACTCATTGGTCAAACCGCCGAACCCGTTGCCGGTGCAGAAGCACGCGACCTCGGGCTCCTCTGGCACGCCGGTGGAGTTCTTCGCCACCAAGATGAACATCACCTACAATCACATGCGCTATTTCGCGCAATTTTTCATCTACGGCCTCGATGTCTCGCTGAACATGGCGCGGTTTCGGACCAAGCCGGTTGACGATCCTGCGGGTTTCACCGTCAAGCACGAGGCGTCTTGGAGCAACCAGCAGCGGCTCCTGCGCTGCGGCACGATGAAGTTTATTCAATTTTACCGCCCCGAAATCCCTCAGCTCTGCGAAGAGCTCCGCCGCTCGCCGGTCGGCTATTTTGTCAGCGGTCCGGACATCGTCGAATACCTCCTCCAAGAGGTCACGCCGGAGTTCTTCGTCGAGATCGGCACTCGGATGTTCATCCCGATCTCGGCCACTTTCGATGCCGCGACGCTGCAGCTCTTCGCCGACGTCGATCTCCCCGTCGCCGCCACCTATTCCGCCGAGGAGGTCGGCCCGATCGCCAACGAGTGTCTTAAGGCACCGGGCCATTATCACGTCGCGACAAGCAATGTGATTGTCGAAGTCGACATGAGCGCGCCGGTCGATGTCGATGGCGAATTGCTCGGCCGTGTGCTCGTCACCCACCTGCATTCCTACGCGACGCCGTTCATCCGCTACGATATCGGCGATCTCGCCCGCCTGGCGCCAACCTGCCCCTGCGGCCACGACGGCCCGGCGCTGTCGCATATTTACGGGCGCTCCAAGCAACTTATCCAGTTTGCCGACGGCCGGCTGAAGCCCTTCTTCATCCGTGGATCGACCCTGGTCGAGGTCGCGCCGCTCAAAGAATACCGGTTTCGCCAGACCGCGCCGGCCGTGCTCGCGGTTGAATTCGTTGCGGATGAAGCCTTGCCTGCGCCGGTGTTCGAGGCTCTTGCCGCACTCATCCGCCGCCACACGGGCGAGGATTTCGAGATCCGCCTGCAGCAAGTGGCTGAGATAGATTGGGCCAACGACACGAAGCGCTTGGGTTTCCGCAATGAATTGCTGACGTGATGTACTTCCCTCTCCCGTAACCGGGGAGAGGGGGTGGTATCGCAGCCTGGAAAATGAACCCGCGCGCCAAAGAAAAAGGCCGGTGACTTGCGCCACCGGCCTCCGAATGCCCCCCGTTGGAACGGGATCAGTACTTGGCGACCACCGGAGCCGGCGGCGCGAACCAATCGAACCTGTAGTTCAGGCCGGCGCGAACCTCATTGATGGTCGTCCGCTCCTGCAAGTTAAAATAACCACCGGTTCCGGAGATAGAATACAGCGTCGCCGGAGAAAGGCTCGCGTAGAGATATTCAGTCTTAAACGTGAGATTCGGCGTGATCTGATATTCAAGCCCAGCGCCCGCAGTCCAACCGGTTTGGAAGTGCTGGGCTGAGTTACCGATATCACCGGACGGACCGCCGCTAATCGCGTAGTTGATATTATAGTAAGAGCTGGTCTGACCGTAGGCAAAGCCACCCGTCACATAGGGTAGGATATTGCCGAAAGCGTAGCCAAGCCGCACGCGAGCGGTGCCAAGATACTCC
>JARLIV010000245.1 GCA_031291555.1 Methylovirgula sp.
AGAAGACCGATCAATTGCGCATCATCGGCCTTGTCGAACTCGCCGCCGACTTCGCGATGCAAGTCCTCGCGCCGGGCGGCACCTTCCTCGCCAAGGTCTTGCAGGGCGGCACGGACGCGAACCTGCTCGCCACGCTCAAGCTCCAGTTCGCGGAGGTCAAGCACGTCAAGCCCAAGGCCAGCCGGGCGGATTCCGCCGAGCTTTATGTGCTGGCGATGGGCTTTCGCGGCCGCGGGGATTAGAGCGGGATGCGAAAAAGTGGACACCGGTTTTTCGCGTCGATTCCGCTCCAGAGAATCTAGCCTTCCGTCTGTTCCGCTTCTGCAGCTTTCTTGCGTGCGCCGCCGGCGAGATGCATCCCGGCATTTTCCGGCAAAGAGCCGAACATCAGCACCGAGCTTGCCGAGACTAAAGCGACGCCGAGGAAGGCCCAAGGGAAATCCGCCCGGGTAATATGCGGCGTGCCGTGGATCACCTGTGATGATTCCAACAGAAGCGCACCGATCGTGATGCCGAGGCTCAGCGACAATTGCTGCGCCACCGAGGAAAAGCTCGTCGCCCGGCTCAGTGCTGGCTGGTCGATATCGGCATAGGTGATCGCATTGATGCTGGTGAATTCGAGCGAGCGGAAAAAGCCGCCGCAGAGCAAAAGCCCCATCATCAAAAGACGCGGCGTCGTCGGCGTGAACAAGCCGTAACAGGCGAGGATCGTCGAGCTCAGCAGCGAATTGAAAAACAGCACGTGGCGGAAGCCGAAGGTGCGCAGGATCGGCGCTGCCGTGGTTTTCATCGCCATGGCGCCGATCGAGGTGATGAAGGTGATACTGCCGGACTGAAACGCATTCATCCCGAAGCCAACTTGCAGCATCAGCGGCAGCAGCAGCGGCGTCGCACCGACACCGACACGAAACAGCGAGCCGCCGATCACGGCCGCGCGAAAGGTCTGCACCTTGAGCAGGCTCAGATCGAGGATCGGAAATTTCGCGGTGCGCGCATGGAGGTAATAGAGGCCGAGCAGCATCGTGCCGACGATGATGAGGGCCAGGACGATATTGCCGCCGACGATGCCGCGCCCGGCAAGCGTCATGCCGAAGATCAGCAGCGCGAGCCCGGCGCCGGAAAGCAAAAAGCCGCGCACATCGAGCGGCCAGGCCTCGCCACGCACGTTCTGGATGAAGCGGCTGACGAGAGCGATGCCGAGAATCCCGATCGGCACGTTGACGAAGAAGATCCAGCGCCAGTGAAAATAGGTGGTGATGAAGCCGCCGACGAGCGGGCCGAAGAGCGGACCGAGCAGGGCCGGGACGGTCAGATAGGCGAGAGCATTGACGACCTCGGCCTTCGGCACAGTGCGCAGCAGGACGAGCCGGCCGACCGGCACCATCATCGCCCCGCCCATGCCTTGGATGATCCGAGCGCCGACGAATTCCCATAGAGTGCTGGAAAAACCGCAGAGGATCGAGCCGAGGGTGAAAACGATGATGGCCGAGCGGAAAATCGTCCGCGCGCCGAACCGATCCGCCGCCCAGCCGCTGGCGGGGATGAAGATGGCAAGCGAGAGCAGATAGGAGGTCAGCGCCAGCTTGAGCGAGATCGGATCCTGGTGCAGATCGGCGGCGATCGCCGGCAGGGAGGTCGAAATCACCGTGCCGTCAAGGCTTTCCATGAACAGGGCGCAAGCGACGATGAGCGCGGTGAGACCGTAGCGCGGCAAGGAGCTTCTTCCGATCGAGCAGCAGAAATTTGTCATCTAAACGCTGCCGGGCGGATTTAATAGCCCCGGCCAGGAAGCGATGCGGCCGGGCGAAGGCTTGGGTTTTCCAAATCTTGACCCCATCTCAGGGGCCTGATCCCGCCGCGCCGGGCATGGGCGCGCGACTTTCCTTTGCGCTGCGGCACGAGCGTGCTAAGAGCCGCTGCCAACTTTGGTCCGCCGCGCATCGCCCAACCGAGTCGCGGCCCTTTTTTCATCTGGCGCCCCGCGGCGCGACAAGGAGTTGGCTATGGCGGCATCGGAACGCGCAGCATTCAAGGAAGCCCTGACGTTCGACGACGTCCTGCTTATGCCGGGCCATTCCGAAATCCTGCCGAGCAGCGCCGACCTCGGGACGCGGCTCACGCGCGAGATCACGCTCAACCTGCCGATCATCTCCGCCGCCATGGATACGGTCACCGAGGCGCGGCTTGCCATTGCGCTCGCCCAGGCGGGCGGCATCGGCGTCATTCACCGCAATATGGACCCGGACGCGCAGGCCGAAGAAGTCCGCAAGGTCAAACGCTATGAGAGCGGCATGGTGGTCAACCCGATCACCATTGTACCGGATGCGACGCTGGCCGACGCGCTCGCGCTGATGCGCCAGCACGGCATTTCCGGCATTCCGGTCGTCGAGCACGGCCCGCCGGGCAAGCCGGCGCGGCTCTGCGGCATCCTCACCAACCGCGACGTGCGCTTCGCCGACAATCCCAACCAGCCGGTCTCCGAGCTGATGACCAAGAAGGTCATCACCGTGACCGGGGGCGTCAGCCAGGACGAAGCCCGCCGCCTGCTGCATCAGCACCGGCTGGAGAAACTCGTCGTCGTCGACGAGGACACGCGTTGCGTCGGGCTGCTCACCGTCAAGGACATCGAGAAGGCGACGCAGCATCCCCACGCCAGCAAGGATGCGGAAGGCCGCCTGCGCGTCGCCGCCGCCTCGACCGTGGGCGACAAGGGCTATGAGCGCGCGCTCGCCCTGATCGACGCCGGGGTCGATGCCATTGTCGTCGATACCGCACATGGCCATTCGCAATCCGTGCTCGACCAAGTGGAGCGGATCAAGCGCGTCTCGAACAAAGTGGCGATCATCGCCGGCAATGTCGCGACCGCTGACGGCACCAAGGCGCTCATCGACGCGGGCGCCGACGCGGTGAAGGTCGGCATCGGCCCCGGCTCGATCTGCACGACCCGCGTTGTCGCCGGTGTCGGCGTGCCGCAGCTCACCGCGATCCTCGATTCCGTCGAAGTCGCCCGCCGACACAACATTCCGATCATCGCCGACGGCGGCATCAAATATTCCGGCGATCTCGCCAAGGCGATCGCCGCGGGCGCCGAATGCGTGATGATCGGCTCGCTGCTCGCGGGCACCGATGAGAGCCCTGGCGAGGTCTATCTGCTGCAGGGCCGCTCGTTCAAATCCTATCGCGGCATGGGCTCCGTCGGCGCCATGGCGCGCGGCTCGGCCGACCGCTATTTCCAGCAGGACATCAAGGATTCCTTGAAGCTGGTGCCGGAGGGCATCGAAGGCCAAGTGCCCTATCGCGGCCCGGCCGGCGCCATCCTGCATCAATTGGCGGGCGGGCTGCGCGCGGCGATGGGCTATGTCGGCGCGGCGAGCATTGCGGATTTCCAGAAGCGTGCGACCTTCGTCAAAATCTCCGCCGCGGGCCTGCGCGAAAGCCATGTGCACGACGTGACGATCACGCGCGAAAGCCCGAACTATCCGACGGGCGTATGAATCCAGGTGCGCGGATCGCCGCGGCGATCGAAATCCTTGCCGATATCGAAACGCGCCATCGCCCGGCAGCGGATGCGCTGAAGGATTGGGGCCTTGCGCACCGCTTTGCCGGGTCGAAGGATCGCGCCGCGCTGGCCACGCTCGTCTTCGACGCTTTGCGCTGCCGCGCCTCGGCCGCCTGGCTTCTGGGCGAGGAAACGCCCCGCGCGATCATGCTCGGCAGTTTGCGCGAGATGCGCGGCCTCACCGCCGAAGAGATCGCTGCGCTGTGCAGCGGCGAGGGCCACGCGCCGCCGCCGCTCTCGGACGATGAGCGGGGTCGCCTCGCGACGGCGACGCTCGACGGCGCACCGGACAATGTGCGCGGCGATTATCCGGAATGGCTTGCGCCCGCCTTCGCCGCCACTTTCGGCGAAAGCGCGGTCGCGGAAGGCCGGGCGCTCGCCGCCCGGGCGCCGCTCGATCTGCGGGTCAACACGCTCAAGGCGACGCGGGAGAAGGCGCAGAAGGCGCTGGCGCATCTTGGCGCCGAGCCGACGCCGCTCTCACCCTTGGGCCTGCGCGTGCCGCTGAGCGAGGACGGGCGCAGCGCCTCGCTGGCGGGCGAGCCGGCCTATCTCAAGGGTCTTGTCGAAATCCAGGACGAAGGCTCCCAGCTCGCCGCGCTGCTCGCTGCCGCCGCGCCGGGCGAGCAGGTGCTCGATCTCTGCGCCGGGGGCGGGGGCAAGACCTTGGCGCTGGCGGCGGCGATGGACAACCGCGGCCAGATCTACGCCACCGACCGCGAGGCGCGCCGCCTCGGACCGCTGCATGCGCGGCTGGAGCGCGCGGGCACGCGCAATGTTCAGGTCCGCACCCCGCGCCGCGGGCAGGACGTGCTCGCCGATGTCGAAGGCCACTGCGATCTCGTTCTGGTCGATGCGCCTTGCACCGGCACGGGCACTTGGCGGCGCAATCCCGACGCCAAATGGCGCATTCGCCCCGGCGCGCTGGAACAGCGCCTGAAAGAGCAGGACGAGGTTCTGGAGAGCGCCGCGCGCTATGTGAAGCCGGGCGGGCGGCTCATCTACGTCACCTGCTCGCTGCTGCCGGCGGAGAATGAGGCGCGGATCGCGGCCTACCTGGCGCGCCACGCCGATTTTTCGGGTATCGGCGCGGAGGCTTTGGCCACGGCGGCCGGACTGCCCGATTTGGCACGCTTCGCCTCGCCGCAAGGCGCAGGCCTGCGCCTCTCGCCGCTGACGAGCGGGACGGACGGGTTCTTTATTGCCGGGCTACGCCGAGCTTGATCTGCGAAAGCCGCCGCAGCAGCGTTTCCGCGCTTACAGCGCGTTCCGGAAAAGTTGAGAGACTTTTCCGACCAGAACACGCTCTAATGCTTTGAATCGGCGCGATTTCTCATCGGCCAGATGATTCCATCTGGCCGGAAAGCGCGCCAGCCGCCAGAAAGGCTCTTGCCGCGCCGGCTGCTCTCGCTCCGAACCTTCCGAAAACAGGCTCGGGACGTCGGCAAGCCGGACGGCGAGCGGGTTCTTCCGCCCAGCGCTATATACCGGAACTTGACGCTCCATCTCTGCCTCTTGCTACGCCTACGCACTACGTAGCCTCAAGATAACCGGGAAGGTTTGCCCGCCGTTCAACCCGATCGCTCAAATGCTCTGGAAAGCTTTGAGG
>JARLIV010000246.1 GCA_031291555.1 Methylovirgula sp.
AGCGCGCACGTGAAATGGTTTTGCGCCTTTAACGTCGCCGGCCAGCCGCGCGGCCTCGAAAACGTTCTCTGCCCCGATTTCGAGGTCTTGATGCTGACGGCATTTACCATGCTGCTCTTCGGCTATGTCGTCGAATGGAGCGCCGTCGGCACCGCCCTCATCGCCGCGCTCAACCGCGTGACGCGCGGGTTGCGCGACGAAACCGATATTCTCATCCGGGCCGCTTGCGGCTTCTTCCTGATTGCCTGCTGGGCGAATGGTGGAGTGATCCTGACGCCGGAGCTCAAGACCTCCTCAACGCTCATTCCTTGGATTCAGCTCGCCCTCGCGGCGGGATTGCTCTGGCGCGAGACGCTCGTGTTCACGGCGCTGGGCCTTGCCGGGCTGTTCGGCTATGCCGTCTATGAATATGGCATTTTTCATCTGCTCGATTATCCGATATTTCTCGGTATCGCCGCCTATCTCGTGCTGACCGGCTTGGGGCGTAATTTCTACGGCGTCCGGCCGCTCGATATCGCCCGCTGGAGCATCGCCGTCACGCTGATGTGGGCTTCGATCGAGAAATGGGCCTATCCGCAATGGACCTTCCCGCTGTTCGTCACGCATCCGGGCATGAGCATGGGCTTCGACCCAGAGTTCTACATGCGCGCTGCGGGGATGGTGGAATTCACGCTCTCGTTCGCTCTGATCCTGACGCCGCTCATGCGTCGCGTGGCGGCTATCATCCTGTGCGGCATGTTCGTCGCAGCCGTGCCGGAATTCGGCAAGATCGACGCCGTAGGCCATGCGCCGATCATCGGCGTTGTCCTCGGCATCATCGGCGATGACGCGCCGAGCCGGCGCCCCGTGCACCTGTGGCTCGGGATCAAGCGCTATCTGACGCGGTTCAAGGTGGCGATCTCAGGCTGGGATATCGTTCTCATCCCGACAGCCTATTGCGCGGCGCTCGCTGTGTTTCTGGTCGCCTATTACATGCTGCATTCCGTGCTTTACGGAACCCACGTCGTCTAGATCACGATGATTTTGGATCGAATCGATCCAAACCGGCACGAAGTGAGGCTCCAGCACCAGGCTGGCGCCTCACGCATTCTTGCTTATTTAACGATGACAATGAGCTTCATCTTCGGATGAATGCCGCACAGCACGTCGAAGGTGCCGGGCACCGAAAACACGACGTCTGTCTGACTGCCCGGCAATTGGTCGCCCGAGTCGAAGTTGAACGTGTCGGACTCGACATAGGCGTGGTGCAACAGATCACCGTCGTCGTTGACGATCCGCACCGTCTCCCCCTGTTTGATGCTGAGAAAGCCGGGGTGAAAGGCACGCCCGCGCTGGGAAACCACATAGGGCGGCTTTTGTTGCGTCCAACCGACGCCGATGCCGAGCAAGGTCAGAGCCGCCACCGCGCCGAGCATCGCGAAGCGGCCGCTTTTCAGACTTCGGGCGGGCCTTGGCGGGCTCATGCGCGTTATCCGTGGCCCGAAACGGGCACGACTCTACCGGGAGGTTACGCGAATCAATAGGTTAACTAACAGCGAAATCAGCACTTTTCGACGCCGCGAAGCAAGCAAATTTAGCCTCGTCTTAACCCAGTATCGTCCAAAAGACGATATTCGGGTTCGAGTCATTGATGGGTCGTCAGCCATTGCAGGCATCGCAGGGACCAGCACGCAAGCGGCGCTCGCCGCTCATCATACCCGTCCAGATGGCGCAAACGATCCGCGGGCGGATTCTTATCGCCTTCCTGGCGATGAGCGTGATCACCGGGGCCCTCGGGGGCTACGCGGCGCTCGGCATCCGCCGCGCCGGCGTGCTGGTCACCAAGACTTATGACGAATCCCTGATGTCGATCAATTATGCCCGCGCGGCCTCCGCCGACTTCGCGGCCATGCAGGTGGCTTTCGCGCGCCGGTGGAGTGCGACCAAGCCGCAAACCCGCGCGAAGCTGGACGGGACGATCGCCGATCTCGAAGAGAACCTGGCGGAAGACCTGCAAATCGCCGCAGAGAGATCCCAATCGCTGCGCGCGGCACGTGCCGCGGCAGAAGTGCAAAGCGCTGCGGATACCTGGAGCGAGGCGCGCCGCCACCTGCCAGACAATCTGTCACTCAATGCCGCATGGGACGCACTCGACCCCTATGCCGGCACGGTGTCGCAGCAGATTGACCTGCTCGTGAATTACACGGCCGGCGATGGTTTCATCTATCGTGAAAGCGCCCGCAAACAGGTCGCCGTGGCGACCGACCTCGCTGTGTTGGGCACCGCCGGCGCTCTTGTTCTCTCCGGCCTTGTCGCGCTGCTGCTCTCGCGGCGCATCACTAGGCCGGTTGCGTCGGCCTCGTCCGCCGCCAAGCGGATCGCCAGCGGCCAGCTCGACGCCGAAATCCCGGCCGGCAGCAGCGACGAGCTCGGCGCTCTGCTCGCCGCGATGCGCACGATGCGCGACAACATCCGGACGATGATGGAGCGCGAGGTCGCGCAGCGGCGCACGGCGCAGGTCCGGCTTGCCGATGCGCTCGAAAGCTCACGCGAAGGCATTGTCGTGGTGGACGCCGATCACCGTATCGCGCTCGCCAATTCGCAGGCCAACGAATTTTTCGGCGGCGCGATGGCTCTGCTCGAGCCCGGAACATCCGCCAATGCGACGGCCGAACCGAACAATCTTGTGCCCTCTGCGCTGTCCCTGAGCAATTTCTCCCAGGCAACCGGTGAGATACGCCTGCAGGACGGCCGCTGGCTGCGCGTGAGCCGCAGCCCGACGCAAGACGGCGGCTTCATCGCGGTCTTCAGCGACATCAGCGTGCCGAAGGAGCAAGAGGCGAAGCTGAAGGCGACGAACCTGCTACTGGATGCCGCGCTCGACAACATGTCCCAGGGCCTGTGCCTCTACGACAGCGAGCATCGCCTGAAAGTCGTCAACCGGCGCTTCTGCGAAATCTTTCACCTCTCGCCGTCGCAATTGCGCCCCGGCATCGTGTTCCACGACGTTCTCGCGCTCAGTGTCGCCGCTGGCAATCATCCGAACGAAACCACGGATGAGCTTTATGCGCAGGAATTTCCGCTGATCGCCCAAAAGATCGCGGCGACGCACTTTATGGAATTGAGCTACAATCGCGTCATCCTAATCTCCCGCCAGCCCACTGGCGACGGCGGCTGGGTCGCGACCTACGAGGATGTGACCGAGCGCCGCCGCGCCGAGGAGCGCATCGTCTTCATGGCGCGGCACGACGTCCTGACCGGGCTGCCCAACCGCGTGCTATTCGCCGAGCGCATCGAAACCGCGATCAGCCAGATCGGCCGCAACAGCGGCGGCTTTGCGGTGCTGAACCTCGATCTCGATCACTTCAAGCAGGTGAACGATACGCTCGGCCACCCCGTCGGCGACGAATTGCTCTGCTCCGTGGCAGAGCGACTGAAGGCCTGCGTGCGTGAGGTCGACACGGTCAGCCGGCTCGGCGGCGACGAATTCGCGATTCTGCAATCCGACATCGACAAGCCCGAGGAGGCCGCGCTTCTCGCCCGCCGCATCGTCGACGTTCTCAGCGCGCCGTATGAGATCGAGGGTAACCGCCTGACCGTCAGCGTCAGCATCGGCATTTCGATCGCGCCGGGCGACGGTACCGCCTATGACAAGCTGCTGAAGAATGCCGATGTCGCGCTTTACCTCGCGAAAGCCGACGGCCGCGCAACCTGGCGGTTTTTCGAGCCTGAAATGGACGTGCGGCTGCAAGTGCGCCGCACACTCGAGCTCGATCTGCGCGATGCGCTCGTCAACAGCGAATTCGAAGTCCATTATCAGCCGATCTTCGATCTGCATGAGAATCGGATCGGCGGCTTCGAGGCGTTGCTGCGCTGGAACCATCCGGCTCGCGGCCAGGTGTCGCCGGCCGAATTTATCTCGCTCGCCGAAGAGATCGGCCTCATTGTGCCACTTGGCGAATGGGTTCTGCGCACCGCCTGCGCCGAGGCCGCGACATGGCCCAAATATATCAAGCTCGCCGTCAACGTCTCCGTGGCGCAATTCAAGAACGCGCATCTCCTGGAGATGGTGACTGGCAACGTGCGTGCCGCCGGCCTGTCACCGCGCCGGCTCGAACTTGAAATCACCGAGTCGCTCTTGCTGACCAACAATGCGGCGACGCTCGCCAAGCTGCATCAATTGCGCGATTTCGGCGTCCGCATCGCGATGGACGATTTCGGCACGGGTTACTCGTCGCTGAATTATTTGCGTAGCTTCCCGTTCGACAAGATCAAGATCGATCAGTCCTTCGTGAGCGCGATGACAAACAAGGACGGCTCGCGCGCCATCGTCCGGGCCATGACCGCGATGGCCAGCAGCCTCGGCATCCGCACTACGGCAGAAGGCGTCGAGACCCAGGAACAGCTCGCCTGGCTGCGCGCGGCCGGTTGCGACGAGGCCCAGGGCTTTCTGTTCGCCCGCGCTCTTCCGGCCGCCGAGCTTCCCAACCTGATCCGCCAGTGGAACGACGAGAAGCGCGAGGCCGTCTAGCTTCAACGCGCCCCTCCTCTCGACGCGCGCGGCCCGCTCGTGCTATGGCCGTGGCCTGTCGGCAATCCGTCCGGGCTGAATTCTGGAAAGGCTTTTCCTTTCAGCCTCTTGCCTGGAGATGTCGCCTGCACGACGAGGCTCGATGCGTCCGCTTGCCATTCTCCCCTCCGTTCTCGCCGCCGACTGGGCCAATATGGGCGACTCGGTGCAAAAGGTGATGGCCGCTGGGGCCGACATCGTACATCTCGATGTCATGGACGGCCATTTCGTGCCAAACATCAGCTTCGGCCCGGACATGGTAAAGGCCATTCGTGGCGTCACCGACGCACGGCTCGATGTTCACTTGATGATCGCTCCGGTCGATCCCTATATCGAGGCCTTCGCCAAAGCCGGAGCCGATGTCATTACCATTCACCCGGAGGCTGGGCCGCACCTTCACCGCTCGCTCAGCGCCATCCGCCAGCTCGGCAAGAAGGCGGGCGTCGCGCTCGACCCGGCGACCCCCGTTGCGGCGATCGAACATGTGCTCGATGAGGTCGACCTCGTCCTGGTCATGAGCGTCAACCCCGGCTTCGGCGGCCAGGCTTTCATCCGCGCCTCGCTCGAAAAGCTCGATCGCGTCCGCGCGATGACCGCCGGTCGCGATATTGACATTGAGGTCGACGGCGGCATCACTGCCGAGACGGCGGGCCTCGTCGCCGGCGCCGGCGCCAATTGGCTCGTCGCGGGCTCCGCCGTCTTCAAAGGTGGCCCCGCCGCTTATGCCGGCAATATCGCCGCCATCCGCAAAGCCGCGCAGCTCGCGCGCGGCGAATTGGCTTAAATTTGAGACAGGTTCAATGATCCCGCGTTATTCCCGTCCTGAAATGGCTTCGCTTTGGGAGCCGCAGACACGCCTGCGCATCTGGTTCGAGATTGAGGCGCATGCCTGCGATGCCCTGGCGGAGATTGGAATCGTGCCGAAGGCGGCCGCCGAGACGATCTGGCAGAAGGGCAAGGTGCTGCATTTCGATGTCGCGCGGATCGACGCCATCGAAAAAGTGACGAAGCACGACGTCATCGCCTTCCTCACCTATCTCGCTGAAGAGATCGGCCCCGAGGCGCGTTTCCTCCACCTCGGCATGACCTCCTCTGATCTGCTCGACACTTGCCTCGCGGTGCAGCTTTCTCGCGCGGCGGACCTGCTCATCAAGGATGTCGATACACTGCTGGCGGCGTTGAAACGGCGCGCTTTCGAGCACAAGATGACGCCGAGCATCGGCCGCTCGCACGGCATCCATGCCGAGCCCGTGACCTTCGGCCTGAAGCTCGCCGAGGCCTATGCAGAGTTTTCACGCTGTCGGGAGCGTCTCGTCGCGGCGCGGAAAGAAATCGCGACCTGCGCCATCTCCGGCGCCGTCGGCACCTTCGCCAATATCGACCCGCGCGTCGAGGAGCATGTCGCGCAGAAGCTGGGCCTCACGCCCGAGCCGGTCTCGACGCAGATCATCCCGCGCGACCGCCACGCGATGTTCTTCGCAACGCTCGGCGTCGTTGCTTCCTCGATCGAACGGCTCGCCACCGAAATCCGGCATCTGCAACGCACCGAAGTGCTCGAGGTAGAAGAATATTTCTCCGAGGGGCAGAAGGGCTCCTCGGCCATGCCGCACAAGCGCAATCCCGTTCTTAGCGAGAACCTGACCGGCATCGCCCGCCTGGTGCGCGGCATGGCATTGCCGGCGATGGAGGACGTGGCGCTCTGGCACGAGCGCGATATCTCCCATTCCTCGGTCGAGCGCGTGATCGGGCCCGATGCGACGATCGCGCTCGACTTCGCCCTCGCGCGGCTCGCCGATGTGATCGACAAGCTCGTCGTCTATCCGGCGAATATGAAGAAAAATCTCGAAGCGCTCGGCGGCCTCGTCCATTCGCAGCGGGTTCTGCTCGCACTGACGCAGAAGGGCCTCGCCCGCGAGCGCGCCTATGCGCTCGTCCAGCGCAACGCCATGCCCGTCTGGCGCGGCGAAGGCAATTTCCTCGATCTCCTGAAAAAAGACGCCGATGTGAAGGCCGTCCTGAGCGATGCCGAACTCGAAGACCTTTTCGACCTCGGCTACCACCTCAAGAATGTCGATTTCATCTTCAACCGCGTCTTCGGAACGAACTGACACCTGATCGCCTGAAAAGCTGCCGGCTTTCCGGACAAGATCATGCGAGCAAATGAAGAGAACACAATGAACGCGTCCGACCGTCTCGCCTCGCTGATGCCGATCGTCATCAAGGACGATCATCTCCACGCCCGCTGGCTCAACACTTTCTCCTATCTCGAATATGTCGGTTTCCGCAAAATCATCAAAAGCCAGCGCGCCGACGTGCTGAGCCGCGCCTTCCTGAACCATGCGCTGGAGGAAGGCGGCCACGCCTTTCTGCTCAAGAACATGGCGGTTAAAGTCGGCGGCAAAGACTTCGATCTCTACACGCCGGAGACCATGCTCTGCGCGCAGGCGGCGAGCGCCTATTTCCAAAATCTTGATCATGGCTGCGATGAGAAATTCGCCAGCCTGCCCGACTTCGAGCGCTCCAAAGTCGTGTATCTCTATGTGACCTGGCTGATCGAGCGGCGCGCGCTCGACGTTTATGGGCGCTACAAGGAGGCGCTCGGCGCCTCAGCGCTTTCGGCGCAGCTCGACGAGCTCCTTGGCGAGGAAGTCGGGCATCTGCGCCAAGTCGAGGCCGGGCTCGCCGCTGACAACCCCGACCATGCCACGCACGCGCCGGGCCTCGAAGCCTTCGAGCAAGGCCTTTTCGAAACTTTCGTTGCGGCATTGGCGCAGGAACTCGCGCCGGCGCGGCCCAGCGCCTGAGACGACATGCGCACGAGCGACGCCGACATTCTCATCATTCCCGGCCTCGGCGGCTCCGGCCCCGACCATTGGCAAAGCCGCTGGGAGGCCAAGCTCTCGACCGCGCGTCGCGTCGCGCAAAAGGATTTGGATCGCCCGCAGCTTACCGATTGGCGCGGCGCCATCGCGGCCGCCGTAGCCGAGGCCGAGCGGCCCGTCGTCCTCGTCGCCCATAGCCTCGGCGCGCTCGCCGCCACCGACATTGCGGCGGAGCTCGGCGATAAGGTCAGGGGAAGCTTTCTCGTCGCCCCGCCCTCGCTGCGCGCGGTCAGGGAGATGGAGGCGATTGACCCCGAATTTGCCGGGCTCGCGCTCAAGACCTTGCCGTTCCCGAGCGTTCTGGTTGCAAGCCGGGACGATCCCTATTCGACCTTTGCGGAATCGGAAGACCTTGCCCGCGCCTGGCAGGCGGAGATCGCCGATGCCGGCAATGCCGGCCATATCAACGCCGCGAGCGGCCACGGCCCTTGGCCGGAAGGCCTCATGCGTCTCGCCGGATTCTTGAAGAATTTGTAAACGAATCGCCCAGATTTGCGGCCTACCGGCAAGCAGATCTTTTAGGCTGATCGCCAAAAGCTAATTTCCGGCCCTTCCTCTCATAGGCGCGAGAGCGCAAAAGAACGGCGCCCTATGCCGCTCTCAAAGCAAGAGCCTGCGTGCTGAGCCGACATTTCAGGCGGAGCGTCGCGGCTGCAATTCAATGGCCTTCGCCAATATTGAATGAGCTTCAGAATGACTCTGATTGAGACGATCGAAGCCGGCTATGACTCCAGCAGCCAACGCTCGTTCTATGCGAAGTTCATTCTCATTGCAGCGCTCGCTGTCATGGCACTGTCCGCAATCGAATTCTCGAGTTTGGGGACCAAGCCGCATCCGCGCGAATTGGTGGACTTTGACGATTTTTACATCGTCGGCCAGATGGCGTGGCGCGGCGACATCGACAAAGCCTACCAAGTTCACAGCATCGGCGAATTGAAGGAATCCACTGCGCGAAGCCAGACTCTTCTTCTTTGGACATATCCGCCTCAGTTCGACATTGTCGTCGCTTTGCTTGCCCTGCTCCCCCCGGGGATCGCCTATAGTCTTTTTATCGCCGGGTCCTTCGCCGCATACTTGGCGACATTGAAGCGGCTTGCCGCGGAAAGCGTCATCCCCGTCCTGATCGTGACATTTCCCGCGCTCGTCATCACGATCCGAAGCGGCCAGAACAGCTTCCTCACAGGCGCGCTCATCGGCTTAACCTGTCTCTACCTGAGGCGAGGCCGCTCGCTGGCTGGCGTGCCGTTGGGCTTGATGGTCATCAAGCCGCATCTCGCTGTCGCTTTCGCCGTATATGCAATCGCAACCCGTCGCTGGAAAACAGCCATCGTCGCTTGCGCGACTGTTGCGGTGACCGCGATCGCGGCGACACTCGTCCTGGGGACGCAGGTTTGGGGTGCCTTCTTCCACAGCGTAAGAGAAGCCAGCTTCGCTCTCACCCACGGCTATTATCCGCTGTTCAGGATGGTTTCATTTTATGCCGTCGCAAGAACCCTTGGGTTGCCGGCATCGCTGGCGATGTTTGCGCAAGCGATCGTGGCAATCGCCGCGCTCACGATGGTCGTTGTCTCCAGCGCCCGTTTCTCTCTGCGGCAATCGTTGGGTTTGACCGCGATAGCATCGCTGATCATCAGCCCTTACGCCTACGATTATGATTTGTCGATTTTGGCCGTGGGGCTGGCTCTCCTGTTGCCCGATGCAGTGCAATTCGGAACCGAGTTCGAGCGTTTGGCTCTCTATGTTTCAAGTTTCTTTGCTTGCGGCTTTGGCCTTGCGACGAGCGCTCTCATTGGCCAGCAGCCCATCACGAGAATGCTCGGCGGGGGCATGCCTGTTTCATTAGGCGGGCTGGCGCTTCTCTGCGTTCTCGGCCTTTCTTGGCGGATGCTCAAGCGCAGCCAAGCGAGCGCGCTTGATGACAAGACGACAGGCTCGTCGGCGCTGATCTTGCCGCAAAATTCCGCAGGCGAGTGAAAGACACCTTTTTCTCGCGGGGCCGTCTACTTTGCCACGCGCCGCCCACCCTCTCGCCGGATAGTCCTGGGAACGTCTCCGAAATTCTTGAAACGCCGTGAGTTCCGATGGATAGCGGCGGTTGCATAGGCCGCGTAAGGCTATTTTTAATATGTCAAGGCTAAGTCTTCGCACTGACAAGCTTGCTCTTGTGCGGCTTGGCAAAGCGCGCCCATCGAGAGATTGGCATGACGTTATTGACCAACGATTTCCAGCGCGCCGATTGCCCCGCAGCGCATCAGGCGCGAATCGACACGCGCCGCGTGGATGGTCGCCTAACTCTCGTGACCGGCGCCTCTCAAGCTTTACTCGTTCTCGCCATCTGGCTGTTCAGCAGAGGCTATAATGGCATCCGGCATGATGCCCGCATCTACATCGGACGCGCACTTGCCGACCTTGAACCCAACGGTGTCGGGCGCGATGCGCTTTTTGCTTTCGACAACCAAACGCATCTGACCGCCTATTCACTGCTGACCACGCCCCTTGTGCGGCTGCTCGGCGCCTCTGTGGCCAATATCGTTATCACCTATGCGACGCTGTCGATCTGGATCGCCGCCGCCACTTGGCTTGCCTGGCAAGTGATGCCCCGGCGCTTGATCCCCGCCGCGCTCATTTGCGCGGCGACCTTGCCGGCCTTCTATGGGCCCTTCAACATCTTCAGCTTCGCAGAGCCGTTTGCCGTGCCGCGCGGCCTCGCGGAAGCTGGCGTCTTGTTCGCGCTGGCCGCGCTGCTGAGTGAAAAACGGCTTCTCGCCTGCGGCGCAATTCTTTTCGCCTTGGCGTTGCATGTACCGACAGCCTTGGTTGGCGCGGGGGTTGTTTTCATCCTGCTTGCAGTCGAAACGCCGGCCCTCTGGCTGGCTGCGATCGCTTTCGGCGCGATCGCCATCATGGCGGCGCTGTTGCAGCTCGGCCCGTTTAAAGGCTTGCTCCAGAGCTATGACCCTGTTTGGCTCGCCATCAACCGCGAACGCAATCCATTCCTTTTCGAAAGCCTGTGGCCAGCCGCTGCCTGGAGCCAGGCCATCGTATCAGGTACGACGCTGGCGATGGCCATCTTTCTCACGCAAGGGCGCGTGCGGCAGGTTCTCATCGCAGCCGGCGCTATCGCTTTGATCGGCGTCGGCTCGGCCTATGTGTTTGGCGAACTTCCGTCGAACATGCTGATCCTTCAGTTGCAGGCATGGCGTGCTCTTTGGCTTGTCAAGCTACTGGCGATCCTCTTGATCCCTTATTGCGCTAGCATCCTGTGGTCGGACGAACGAGTGGATTCTCGTCTCGTCGTCGTTCTCTTCGCCTGCTGCTGGTTCTTCATCGACGAATTCTGGCTCACTTTGGCGCTGAGCGGCACCGCGCTGCTTCTGCTTGTGCGTCGCCGCTTCGGCGCAGCCGACAGTACAGCGAAAATTCTTCTGCCGCTGGCGATCATCTCCGGGCTCGGCGTCGCGCTGGTGTGGGTATTTGGGGATATTCTTGTCGAGCTTCGGCTCGCGGGCGCCACTCTGGCTGCCGGCCTGCCACTCTCTGCCCAAGAGTCAGCGCCGCTGTTGCCCACATTGGGCTATTTCGTCGCTGTAGCCGCCATCGCGCTATCATTAGTGTCTCAGCGTGTCGCACCGAGCCGGCAAGCGCTGATCTTCGCTTCACTCGCGGTGATCGTCATGCCGCTTGCTCTGTTTTCCGCCGACCATCGCGATACAACTCACCGCATGACCGATGCGGGCGCGGGGCGCGACACGCTCGCGGCCTTGCTTGGCCCGACGCCGAAAGGAATTGCCTGGATAGATGAGGACATCGCACCGCTGTTCTGGGTAGGACGGCCAAGCTGGGTGAACGGCCTGCAAGGCACGGCGGGCGCATTCTCGCGACCCCTCGCCCTGCAATGGGACGCGCGCTCGCGTCTGCTTGTCGCCAACGGCTTGGCGACAGAGAACGAGCGCGATCCCTATCTGCCTGCAGCTGACAATGGCCTCGATCCGGCGAAGGTGGCGCGCGGTGCCGTCAAACTCTGCAAGACCTCTAATGGCCCGGACGCGATTGTCGTGCCTAACGACCTCGCCGCAGATCTTCCGGCCAAACGCACAAGAATTTGGCGGACGCCTGCTCAAAACGTCGAGCACCTTACGGTGCGCGGGCAGAACTTCGTCTATGTACAGCGCGATCGTTACGCGATTCTGCGCTGCACCGACATACGCTAGCCGGACGCAGCACCGCAGGCCTCAAATAAAAAGGCCGCCCGAGGGCGGCCTTTGCATGTCCGTTCGGCGCCGAAAGACTTAGCGCGAATAGAATTCGATGACGAGGTTCGGCTCCATCAGCACCGGATAGGGCACCTCGCGCGGCAGCGGAATGCGGGTCAGCTTGGCCGCGAACTTGCCGTGGTCGACCTCGAAATAATCCGGCACGTCACGCTCAGCCAGGCCGATCGCCTCGAGCACCAGCGTGAGCTGACGCGAGGCCTCCTTCAGCTCGACGACATCGCCGACCTTCACCTGATAGGAGGCGATGTTGACGCGCTTGCCATTCACCTTGACGTGGCCGTGGTTGATGAACTGGCGCGCGGCGAAGACGGTCGGCACGAACTTGGCGCGATAAATCACCGCGTCGAGCCGGCGCTCCAGAAGGCCGATCAGATTGTCGCCCGAGTCGCCCTTCATGCGGATCGCCTCGGCGTAATATTTGCGGAACTGCCGCTCGGAAATATTGCCGTAATAGCCCTTGAGCTTCTGCTTGGCCTTGAGCTGCGTGCCGAAATCGGAGAGCTTGCCCTTGCGGCGCTGGCCGTGCTGGCCGGGGCCGTATTCGCGGCGGTTGACGGGGCTCTTGGGGCGGCCCCAGATGTTCTGCCCCATGCGGCGATCGATTTTATACTTGGCTTCTGCGCGTTTGGTCATCGCGTCCTCGAAATATGTGGCGGACACGAGCCCACGCACGCCGGCCCGGCGTGCTGCAAACCGCGTCCCCGCCAAAGAATGAAGGCCAGCCCGAAAACCCTAAGGATTTCTGGAACATGGCCGGGCGGAGGTCCGCGCCCTCCTCTGCAAGACCTAAGGGTCTTGCCGACAGGCATCCGCTTGAGCTTAAAAGTCCAAGGAATGCCACGGGTGCGCCATAGCAGGCAAAACCCCGCTATGAAAGAAGGCGCCCGAAGGCGCCTGCCGGCAAGGCTGTAAGAAGAACGCGCTGCAAAGTCAAGCGTCGACCACCACGAGCCCCGCCGGACGCGCCTGGCAGGTCAGGATCAAACCGGCCTTTTTCTGCTCCGGCGTAAGGGCGAAATCGCAGTCGATCATCACGTCGCCGTCAAGCAGCACCGCCTTGCAACGGCCGCAAACCCCGGCACGGCAGCCATGATCGAGCGCGACACCGGCCGCGAGCGCGGCATCGAGGATCGTCGTGCGGGACGATATAATGCTTTCGAGGCCCGACCGCGCGAATTTCACCTCATAATCGACGGCCTCGATTGCCGTATTGCGATCCGCCTTTCCGCCAAAAGCCTCAATCTCGATCCGCGACGCCTCGACGCCAAGCTGATGCAGCATCTGCTGCACGGAGCCAGCCATCGCTGTCGGCCCGCAAATATGCACGGTCCGGCGCGCGATATCCGGCACGGCGCTCTGGATGAAGTCGGTCGTAAGCCGGCCCCGCGCGCCGGTCCAGGCATCTTCCGCCGAAGTCACGGTCAAATGCACCTTCAGCGCCGGGAAGACACGCTGAAATTCCGCAAGCTCGCCGCGGAAAATAATGTCGCGCTGCGTCTTCACGGAATAAACGAGATCGATTCTTCCGTTCCAGTTGCGGCTCGCGAGGTAGCGGATTTTCGACATCAGCGGCGTGATGCCAACGCCGCCCGCGATTAGGACGACCTCATTGGCGCTTTCGCCATCGAACGTGAAGCGGCCCATCGGGCCTGACACGGCGAGGCGCGACCCGGGCGTCAAAAGATCATGCAGCGCCGCCGATCCGATGCCGTCGCGCTTTACTGTGATCTCACAAAAGCCCGCATCCGACGGCGACGAGGCGATGGTATAGCAGCGCTGCACTGCCTCCGCGCCGCCATCGATCGAAACCGTCAGGAACTGTCCGGGCTTGAAATGAAACGGGATGTCGCCCTCGCTCGGGTGACGCAGGCGGAAGGTTTTCACGCTCGCCGTTTCGTCACGCACCGTATCGACGACCAGCTCGCCGGCCCAGAAATCGGAGGTTTGCGGAGTCCGCGCATGGCCACTCTCCGACGGGATATCGATAATTTCGACGCGGTCGCCCAGCCGCAATATTCCGCCGTCATGATCGCTATGCAGCCGCGTGTTGATCGCGACGCGATAGAAATGATTGAACCGTTCGCGCGTCGACCAGGCCGGCAGCGTGCGGGCGCGCAATTCAGTGAAGCGGCGCACGAACGTATCGTCCGACTCCCCCGTGGTGGGATCGCGCGGCGGCACGACGCACCGCTGGCACGGGTTGATGCCCTCGAAAACGACATCGCCGATGCGAAATCTTATTGTCGTTCCCGCCGCGCCGAAGAGCCGGTCCTCCCAGAAAGGCGGCACGCCGTCGATCTCGATATTGGTGCGGAAGCGGCGGCGCACCTCGTCAATCGGCAGCCCGAACCAACGGCCGATCTCCGCCAGCGTCGCAACGCTGATGATCGTCGGTCCCGGTGAATCCGTATCGTCGGGAAAGCCGAGATCGCAATTCTTTCGGAACGAGACCGGAAATCCAAAATAGGCGCACAGCCAGTTTTCGAGCGGATCGACATCGTCATCGATGGAAAAATGCTGGCTGCCCAAGCCGCGCTCGCTCTCGTCGCGCAGCGTGACGGCGCGCGCGGCCATGTCGATTTGCGAGCGCAGGCGATGCACCGCCGCGTAACGCTTGCCGTTGACGAATTTGCCATTCTCTTCAAAGAGCGCCCAGGTCCGGTCGTGCTCCAGCGCGCCGCTGGACAGCACACGCGTTTGCTGCAGCTCAAGATGGTCAAGCGATTTGATCGGGAAAATGAGGATACGGGAAAGGAAAGGCTCGCGCTTCGACATCATCGATCGTTGACTGCCTTCGCATAAACGATCACGGCGTCTGGCCCGGGAGAACGTCCAGATTTTATTTGCATTGAGGGACCAGGCGGACACTCCCAAATGGCTGTGCAATTGCCATTCCGAAAGGCGCACCGATGCCAACGACATCATCGCTCTGCCGCGTGTTCTGGAACCATTTCCAGCCGTCCGGCGTTAACAATGCCGCCCGCAAACAGAGATTTGACGCCGGCTTTCAATAGAGACGCTCGATAGCCATACGCAACAATCAATTGGCACTTTGCCGAGAATGGCGCCAGTCTCCGCCTGCTGTATCGACAGCAATATAGCTGCAACGACAGCACTCCCAGGGAGGAACACATGGCAAAGATTATTTGCGTTCTCTATGACGACCCGGTCACCGGCTACCCCAAGACCTATGCCCGCGACACGATTCCGGTCATCAAGTCCTATCCAGACGGGCAGACGACGCCGACACCCTCGGCGATCGATTTCACGCCCGGCGAGCTCCTAGGCAGCGTCAGCGGCGCCCTCGGCCTGAAGAAATGGGCCAAGGACAATGGTCACACGCTGATCGTCACCTCTGATAAGGAAGGCGCGAATTCGACGCTCGACAAAGAGCTGCACGACGCGGACGTGGTGATCTCGCAGCCGTTCTGGCCGGCCTATATGACCGCCGAGCGCATTGCCAAGGCGAAAAACCTCAAGCTCATCGTCACGGCCGGCATTGGCTCCGATCACACCGATCTCGAAGCCGCCAACAAGCACAAAA
>JARLIV010000247.1 GCA_031291555.1 Methylovirgula sp.
CATCCGCGGCTCAAGATTTTCGGTCTGCTCGAAGCCCGGCTGATGCCCGCCGATGTGATGCTTCTTGGCGGGCTCGATGAAGGCGTCTGGCCGCCACAGGCGCAGAGCGATGCCTTTCTCAACCGGCCGATGCGCCATGCACTCGGCCTGACACCGCCCGAGCGCCGCATCGGTCAGACAGCGCATGATTTCGTCATGGCGCTGGGCCATAGACGCGTCATCCTGAGCCGTGCGCGAAAACGCGACGGCACGCCGATGGTCGAATCGCGCTTCGTGCAGCGCCTAGCGGCTTTGGCGGGCGAAGCGTTCAAGGACTGCCGCAAGCGCGGCGAACGCTATGTCAACTTCGCTCGCGCCATCGATAAACCGGCCGACGAACGCCCGCCCATTGGCCGGCCCCGGCCGAAACCGCCGCTGGCGCTGCGGCCGCAGCGCCTCAGCGTGACGCGGATCGAAACCCTGCGCCGCGATCCTTATGCGATCTATGCCGAATATTGCCTGAACTTGAAGGAACTGCCGGAACCCGCCGAGATCGGCGAGCGGCGCAATATCGGCACGCTGCTGCATGAAGTTCTGGAGAAATTCGGCGCGCGCTTCCCGAGCGGCGCCTTGCCGCCGGAGGCCACGGCAGTTTTCTCCGCCCTGCTTGATGAAAATTTCGCGAGCGAACGCGCCGATCCCGATTTCAACGCCTTCGCCTGGCCGCGCCTCAAAGAAGCGGCTCGCTTCTATCTCGATTTCGAGAACCGTCGCCGCGTGGACCTCGCCCGGCTCGATGTCGAGCGCAAAGGCGAGTTCGTCTTCGCCTTGGAAGACGGCAGCGCGTTCACTTTGTCCGCCACCGCCGATCGGATCGAGCACCATGCCGACGGCCGCGTGAGCCTCGTCGATTACAAGACCGGCCGGCCGCCGGGAGTGAACGAAGTGCGCGCCGGCTTCGCCCCGCAATTGACGCTTGAGGCGGCGATGGCCGCGCGCGGCGCCTTCGGCCTGCCGCCGGGCACGAATGTCGCCGAAGCGATCTATGTGAAGCTCTTCGCGAAAGACGGCGGCGACGAGCGCCCGCTTGTGTTCAAGAAGACCGGCGAGACGCTGACCGAAGTCGCGGAAAAGCACGTCGTCGAACTCGTCAGCCTGCTCAATCAGTTCCGCGATGCGGGCACCGGCTATCCCTCCCGGCCCTATCCGAAATTCGCCGCGCGCTACAGCGCCTACGATCACCTCGCCCGCGTCAAGGAATGGGCGGCCGATCGCGAGGATGGCGCATGAGCACCGTCCCCAAACATGTCGCCGACCAGCAGCGCAAGGCCTCCGATCCGGCGAAATCAGTCTGGGTCTCGGCCAATGCCGGTTCTGGCAAGACGCATGTGCTGGCGCAGCGCGTGCTGCGGCTTCTGCTCACGGGCGTTCCGCCGGCGAAAATCCTCTGCCTCACCTTCACCAAGGCGGCGGCGGCCAATATGGCCGAGCGCGTCTTCAAGGCGCTCTCGGAATGGACGGCGCTGGACGATGCCGCACTCGCCGCAAAGCTCGCCGAGATCGGCGCGCCGCGGGCCGATGCGAAAACGCTCATCTTCGCCCGCCGCCTCTTCGCCCGCACGGTCGAGACGCCCGGCGGGCTCAAGATCCACACGATCCACGGGTTCTGCGAACGGCTGCTGCATCTCTTTCCCTTCGAGGCCAATGTGCCGGGCCGTTTCGAAGTGCTCGACGATCTCGGCCAGGCGGAATTGCTCGCCCTCGCGCGGCGCGAGGCCTTGGCCGCCGCGGAACGCGATGAGGGCGCGCTGGGCGATGCGGTGAGAACACTTGCGGCCGAAACCTCGCAGGACGATTTCTCCGCGCTGCTGAAGGAGGCCACGAAACATCGCGGGCTGCTGCAATATTACGACGCCGCGGAGGCTGCGCGCGATCTCGCCTGCGCGCTTGACCTGCCCGAGGGCGTGAGCGTCGCGTCGCTCGAAATGGACATGATCGAAGGCGGCATCGGCCCGGCGCGCTGGAGCGAATTCGCCGCCTTTCTCGATACGGGACTCAAGACGGATGGCGACAAGGCCGATTTGTTTCGCCTCGCCGCCGCAGCACACAAGCGCGGCGCGCAAGCCCGCGTGGAATGCCTTGCCACATATTCGGAGATTTTCTTCACCGCCAAGGGCGAGAAGCGCAAGAGCCTCGTCACCAAGACACCGGCCGGCAAACGCCCCGACCTTGCCGCCGCGCTCGATCAAGAGCAGGAGCGCCTCGACCGGCTGCGCGCCCAGCGCAAGGCCGCCGCTTGCCTCGAAAAATCGCTCGCCTTGACCACACTCGTCGCGGCGATCTTCGCCCGCTACGACGCATTGAAGGCAATGCGCGGAAAGCTCGATTTCGACGATCTGATCGAGCGCACCCTGGCGCTCTTCGAGCGTTCTGACGCAAGCTGGGTGCTCTATAAGCTTGATTCCGGCATCGACCATATTCTCGTCGACGAGGCGCAAGACACGAGCCCGGCGCAATGGCGCATCCTCGAACATCTGGCGAGCGAATTTTACGCCGGCGCCGGCCGCAGCGGCGATGTGCGCACATTCTTCGCCGTCGGCGACGAGAAGCAGTCGATCTTCTCTTTTCAGGGTGCGGCGCCCGACATGTTCCACGAAATGCACCGCCGGTTCGCGTTGAAATTCTCGCAGGCGGGACAGACCTTTGAGCATGTGCCATTGAAGACCTCGTTCCGCTCGGTGCCCGCCGTGCTCGGAACGGTCGATCAGGTCTTCCTGACGCCGGCGCACCAGCGCGGCCTCGTCTCCGACGACCCATGGATGGGTCATGAAGCGCTGAAGAAGAACCTGCCGGGCCTCATTGAGATCTGGGCGCCAGTGTCGGCAGCCGAAGCGCCGGAAGCGGACGACGAGAGCTGGAAATTGCCACTCGATCTCATCGACGAGAGCGACCCCGCCAGCATCCTCGCGCAGCGCGTCGCCAAGAAAATCGCCACGCTCATCGCGCCCGCGTCCGGCGAGCTTGTCTACGACGGCAAGGCCGAGCATTTCCGCCCCATCAGCGCCGGGGACATTCTGATCCTCGTGCGGGCGCGCAACGCTTTTTTCGACGCCGTCATCCGCGCCTTGAAACAGGCGCGCGTGCCGGTCGCGGGCGCCGATCGGCTCGATCTCCTCGCTCATATCGCGGTGATGGACCTGATCGCTGCGGGCCGCGCAGCGCTGCTGCCGCAGGACGATCTGATGCTCGCGAGCGTGCTGAAATCGCCGCTCATCGGCTTCGATGACGACGATCTGCTGCGGCTCGCGCCGGGGCGCACGGGCTCGCTCTTCGCCGCGCTCGGCGCTTCGGACAAAACAAAAGACAAGGTCGCATATGCGACACTACTGCGCTGGCGCGCGCGGGCGGCGGGCTCGGCTTTCGAATTTTACGCGCGCCTGCTCTCCGAGGATGGCGGCCGCCGCGCGATGGAAGCGCGGCTCGGCCCCGAGGCCTGCGACGCGATGGACGAATTCCTGCGCCTCGCGCTCCGCGCGGAGAAAGAAGGCACGCGCGCGCTGCCTGGCTTCCTCGCCGAGATCGAAAGCCTCGAACTGTCGATCAAGCGCGATATGGAATCGGCCGCCGACGCCGTCCGCGTGATGACAATTCATGCCGCCAAGGGGCTTGAGGCGAAGGTCGTTTTCCTGCCCGACACATGCGGCGCGCCGAGCGGCCGGCACGATGCCAAGCTGCATGTGCTCGAAGGCCGCAAGCCCGATTCAAAAGTGCTGGCCTGGTCACCACGCCAGGGCGACGATCCCGAGGCGGTGGGCCGGGCACGTCAGGCGGCGCGCGATGCCGCCGAGGACGAGCATCGCCGCCTGCTCTATGTGGCCATGACCCGCGCTGAGGAGCGGCTCTATATCAGCGGCTTTTACAACAAGACCGAGCCGAACGATCGCGCCTGGGGTCGGATGATCGACGCCGTGCGGGACGAGAAATTCGTCAAAGTCCCTGCCTGCTGGGATAAAAACGAGACGATCTGGCGTTACGCAGCGCCCGGCACGGTCGGGCGCAAAGTCGCGGAAGAGCACCCGGCCGCCGGCGCCGGAATCGCTTTGCCCGCTTGGCTCTCGCAGCCCGCGCCGCGCGAGGCCGCACCCTTGCCGCCGCTGCGGCCCTCGAACGCCCTCGCCGCCGGGGAGCCCGAAGCGCCGCCGCCGAATCCGCAGCGCCGTTCCGCGCTCCAGCGCGGCCGGCTGGTGCATACGCTATTGCAATATCTGCCGGAGGTCGAAGCAGGGCAGCGCCGCGCCGCAGCCGAAGCCTTTTTAGATTTGCGCGCGCCGGATTATGCCGATGCCAGGGAATTGATCACGACAGTCTTGCGCGTGATCGAAGCCCCGGCCCTCGCGGCGCTCTACGGCCCGCGCGCCCGTGCCGAGGTCGCGGTCGCGGGGATCGTGACATTGCCGAACGGGGCGACGCGCGACGTCCTCGGCCAGATCGACCGCATCGCCGAATCGGAGGATGAGGTGATCCTCGCGGATTACAAGACGGGTGCGCCTGTGGCCGCCGCGGCGACCCCCGAATCCTATCTCGCCCAGATGGCGCTCTACCGCGCCCTGCTCGCCCCTCTTTGGCCAGGCAAAAGCTTGCGCTGCCTGCTGATTTGGACAGCAGGACCGGAAATCGTCGACCTTTCCGCGGTCCGGCTCGATGCGGCGCTGGCGCGGCTCACCTGACAAAAGGGCACGTCGGCTTGACGGTGCGGACCCTGCTTCCTACGTTGAGACGACAAATCTTCGGAAAACTGATCCCCGAGCAAGAGCTTAAGAGGCGCCCATGGCCACTGTTAAAGTTACCGATGCCACGTTCAAGACCGAGGTCGAGGGTGCCAAAGAGCCCGTCGTTGTCGATTTCTGGGCGGAATGGTGCGGCCCCTGCCGGATGATCGGCCCCTCGCTCGAAGAGATCGCCGAGGAGCTGAAAGGTCAGGTCAAGATCGTCAAGCTGAATGTCGACGAGAACCCCGGCGTCGCAGGTGCCTTCGGCATCCGCAGCATCCCGACCCTGCTCCTGTTCAAGGACGGCAAGCTCGCCCAGCAGAAGGTCGGCGCCGCGCCCAAGGGCGAATTGAAGAAATGGATTTCGGCCGCGCTCTGACGCCTCACGGCGCACGCTCGGCTCGTGCATCGGACCGAAAAGTGCGAGGCGGTTTTCGGAAATATCCGATGCAAAGATCAAAAGGCCAAAGGACCTCGCGAGAGGTCCTTTTTGCTTTATGGCGGCACGGACGGCAGCGATGACCTATTCGATCAAAGAAATCTACTACACGCTGCAAGGCGAAGGCGCACAGGCCGGCCGCGCCGCCGTCTTCTGCCGCTTCGCTGGCTGCAATCTGTGGTCGGGCCGTGAGGCCGACCGCGACATGGCACAGTGCAATTTCTGCGATACGGATTTCGTCGGCACGGACGGCCCCGGGGGCGGCAAGTTCGCGGGGTCGGAGGAACTGGCCGACGCCATCGCGGCGCAATGGCACGGCGAAACGGCGCAGGCGCTCGTCGTCTTCACCGGCGGCGAGCCGCTGCTGCAACTCGATGCCCCCTTGCTCGCCGCGCTCCACGCGCGCGGCTTTTCCTGCGCCGTCGAAACCAATGGCACGCTGGCGCCGCCCGAGGGGCTCGACTGGATTTGCGTCAGCCCCAAAGCCGGGGCGCCCCTGGTTCTCACTGCCGGGGACGAGTTGAAACTCGTCTACCCGCAAGCGGGACTGGACCCGGAAAGCTTTTCAGGGCTTGCCTTCCGGCATTTCTTCCTGCAACCGATGGACGGCCCGGCGCAGGACGCCAACACCGCCCAGGCGGCGGCCTATTGCCTGGCGCATCCGCGCTGGCGGCTGAGCCTGCAAACCCACAAGCTGATCGGCTTGCCGTAAAAGCAGATGCGATGTCTCGCATCCGCTCGACTTGAAGATTGACCCAGATGAAGATCACCCAGGCTTTCACTTTCGAGGCGGCGCATTTTCTGCCGAAGGTCGCGCCGACCCATCGCTGCCGCAATCTGCACGGCCATTCCTATCGCGTCGAACTCAGGCTTGAAGGCCAGGTTGATCCTGAGACCGGCTTCGTCATCGATTTCTTCGACATTGAGAAAGTCTTCGCGCCGCTGCACGCGCAGCTCGATCACCATTGCCTCAACGAGATCGCGGGCCTCGAAAATCCGACAGCGGAAAACATCGCTGTCTGGATCTACGAGAAGATCAAGCCCGACCTGCCGCAGCTCGCCGCCGTCACCGTTTTCGAGACGCGCGACTGCTACGCGGAATACGAGGGGCGCTGATTACGTCGTTGCCCAGTGCCATCGCGTCGAGCCGGTTACGACCGCGCTCTTGCCGGAAAGATCGATCAGCATTGTTCTTCTCCATTCCTTGGCAAGCTGGGCACCCGCTGCGGATTTATCCCTCGCCCGTCCGGCGCGCTATAGTGGCTGACGCAAACATGTTCCAAGGGCCGCATGACCGACAAACATGAGCCGCGCCGGCCGATGCAGGGGCTGGCCAGCCTGCCCGTATTCTTCGACCTCGCGGACAAGCACGTGCTGCTCGCCGGCGGGACGCCGGAGGCTGCGTGGAAAGCCGAACTGCTGCAGGCGGCGGGCGCGATAGTCGATGTCTTCAGCGCCACGCCAAGCGATGCGATGCAGGCGCTGGCGGCGCAGACTTCCACGGTCACGCTGATTGGGCGCGATTGGACCGAGAACGATTTCGCGGGTGCGACGCTCGCGATCGGCGATTTCGCGACTGCAGAGGAAGCCGCCCGCTTTTGCGCGGCGGCGCGCCGCGCGGGTGTTCCGGTCAATGTCGTCGATAAGCCGGATTATTGCGACTTCCAGTTCGGCACGATCGTCGATCGCTCGCCGCTCGTCGTCGCCATCTCGACTTCCGGCGCGGCCCCTGTCTTCGCCCTCGCCTTGCGCGGGAGACTGGAGGCTCTGCTGCCTGCGAGCCTCAAACGCTGGGCCGAAGCCGCCAAGGCGTGGCGGCCCAAGCTGGCGGATGCGCCGTCGCGGCGGCGCTTCTGGGAAATCTTCACCACGCGCGCCCTAACATCACGCGCACCGGATGAGCGTGATTTCGATGACATGATCGCCGCCGCGTGGCGCGAAACGGCGGATTCGCAGCCTGGCGCGATCGTGCTCATCGGCATCGCCAGCGCTGACCCGGAGATGCTGACGCTCAAGGCCCTGCGGCTCCTGCAAGCCGCCGATGTCATCTTCCACGACAAAGCCGTCGCCCCGTCGATCGTCGAAATCGCACGGCGCGAATCCGCCAAGATCGTCGTTGACGCGGCAGATGACATTCCGGCGCGGATGATCGCGCGCGCGCAGGAGGGCGCACGCATCGCCTGGCTCGTTGCGGGCGATCTCTCGCGCTTCGATGCGCTCGCCTTTCAGGCCGCCGGCTGCACCGTGGAGATCGTCGCCGGCGCAGATACGGCAAATGTTGAATGGTTGTAACGGACCAGGCGTCAGACGCCGGCGGGACGCAGCCGGCGCGAGGGCTTGCGCTCGACGATAACAGTGCGCGCAGCCCCTTCCCGGCTCGGGGCAACGACAACGCGCGCGGGCTTGACGGACTTGGCCACTTTCAATATTTCCGCACGCACGACATCGATCGGCATGGCCATGAAGCCCGCCGCGATCTCGATCTGCTCCTCGATCTCATCCGACAGACCCTGCGCCGCGACGATCGCTTCTTCGAGCGTCGGCGGGTCGTGCCGCACGCGGCGCAAGCCGAATTTCGTTTCCCAAATCTCGGACATGGATTCCAGACCTCTGCGGTTCCGTATTATCGCCGGTTTTCCGCAGAGCAACAAGACATTGTGTCGCGAGCATGGGTGACGCTGCGCACACGCTAAAATTTGAAGCTTTCGCGCGCTTTCTTGAACACGCTCTAAAGACAGGCGCGGGCGAAGGCTTGAAAGGCGCGCGCGCGATGCGATAGGGCCGGCGAGCCATCAGGCGGGATCGCTTGCTTTTCGTCCATCATCATCTCGCCGAAGGTGCGCGAAAGCCCATCCGGCAGGAAGATCGGATCATAGCCGAAGCCCTTCGTGCCGCGCGGTGGAAAGACGAGCGTGCCATGCACCTTGCCTTCGAAAACCTCCGTCGTGCCGTCCGGCCACGCAAGCGCGATGGCGGAGACGAAATGCGCGCGATAGGGCGGCGCAGCCCCCGCTTCCTGCAAGGCCAGCTCGACCTTCTTGATCGCGGCGGCGAAATCGCGCGCCCCGCCCGGCGCAAGCTCCGCCCAGCGCGCAGAATGCAGCCCCGGCGCACCGTCGAGCGCATCGATGCAGAGGCCAGAATCGTCGGCCAGGGCGGGAAGCTGCGCCGCTCGCGCCGCGGCGCGCGCCTTCAACTGCGCATTGGCGATGAAAGTCGCGCCGGACTCCTCAGGCTCGGGCAGGCGGAGCTCGCCGGCGGAGACCGCCTCGATCCCATAAGGCTGGAGCAGCGCCTGCATCTCCCACAGCTTGCCGCGGTTATGCGTGGCAATGACGAGGCGGCCCGTCAGGCGTTTCGACATGTCAGGCGATGGCCTGCTTCTGGAGAGCGACAAGTTCGGCAATGCCTTTGCGCGCCAGCGTCAGCATCGCGTTGAACTCGATCTCGCTGAAGACCGCCGCCTCGGCCGTCGCCTGAATTTCGACCAAAGCGCCGGCACCGGTCATGACGAAATTCGCATCCGTCTGCGCTGCGCTGTCTTCTGCATAATCGAGGTCGAGCACCGCCTCGCCATTGGAAATACCGCAGGAGATGGCCGCGACATGTTCGCGCAAAGGAATATCCTTGAGGATCGAGCGGGCATGCATCCATTTGAGGCATTCACGCAAAGCGACCCAGCCACCGGTGATCGCGGCGGTGCGGGTGCCGCCATCGGCCTGCAGCACATCGCAATCGATGGTGATCTGCCGCTCGCCGAGCGCCTGGAGATCGGTGACGGCGCGCAGACTGCGGCCGATGAGGCGTTGGATTTCCTGCGTGCGGCCGGAGGGACGCCCGGAGGCGATCTCGCGCCGCGTGCGCGTATGCGTCGCGCGCGGCAGCATCGCATATTCCGCCGTCACCCAGCCGCGCCCTTGCCCGCGCAGCCATTGCGGCGGCTTGTCCTCGAGCGACGCGGTGCAGAGCACATGCGTCTCGCCGAATTTGATGAGGCAGGAGCCTTCGGCATAGCGCGCCACATTGCGCTCGATCACCACCTGCCGCATTTCATCCGGCGCGCGTTTGGAAGGACGTATCAAATCTTTCAACCCAAGCTTTGGCACAAAATGGCCCCCTGCTTAGGCGCTTCGGCCTGCCTATGCAACTATCGCTGCGCGCGAATATACCGGGCGTGAAACCGTCCGGCATCCTCTCGGCATAAACGGCATCGCGGCGGCCGTACGGTGGCAATGGCATCATAGCGATCTTCGATAATGGCGGCCGCGCGAGGGGCGGCAACTAAGAGGCCGCGCGCAGCGCTGACGGCTCCGGCCAGTCGACGCCCGTAAGCTCGACCGTCTTCTTCCAAAGCCCCGCTGCGGCTGCCGTATCGCGCGCCGCGCCCGAGGTTTTGGCGATCTTGTTCTTGGAGAAGTATTCACCGCTGACGTTCGCGACATCTGGCGAAGAGGCAAGGTAGACGATCGTCTCGGCGCCTTTTTCCGGGGAGATCGCGAAAATCTGTACGGCCTTCAGGAGCGGCTGAAGGATGCCGCCGCTCTCGTGGCCGAAGCGGGTCGCGACAACGCCGGGATGCAGGCAATTGGCGGTGACGCCCGTGCCGCGGAGCCGCCGCGCAAGCTCGCGCGTGAAAAGGATGTTTTCGAGCTTCGAGCGGCCATAGGCCATGATGCCCGTAAAGCGCTTCGACGATTGCAGATCGTCGAGATCGATGTTCATGCCGCGATGCGCATCCGAGGAGGTGCTGACGATCCGCGCCGGTGTGGAACCGAGCAGCCGCTCGCGCAGGCCGGCCGTGATGATGAAATAAGAAAGATGATTGAGCGCGAAGGTGAGTTCGAACCCGTCCGCCGTCACTTGGCGCTGCGCAAAGGCGGCACCGGCGTTGTTGATCAGCACATCGATGCGCGGCTCGCTCGCGGCGATATCGGCCGCGACGCGCTTCATCTCGGCCAGCAGCGAGAGATCGGCATAATGAACTTTATGTGAAAGCCCTGGCGCCTTGGCGCTGAGTCTGGCGAGCGTCGCCTCGCCCCGCTCACGGTCGCGGGCGACGAAAACGATCCGCGCCCCCTTGCCGGCAAGCTCAAGCGCCGCGACCTCGCCGATGCCGGAGGTCGCGCCGGTGATGACAACAGTTTTACCTTGCATGATCGCACCTCGGTGGAAAGCCACCCGGCGGTCACGCCACCGGGGCCTGCGTCTTCAGGGTGCGATAGACATAATCCCCAGCGGGCACATTTGCATCGACTTCCTCGAAAGTCGCGGCAATAGCGGCGACTTTGTCATGGAAGGGTGACAGGTGGCAGATCGGGTCGGCATTGCGCGCATCGCCCGTCAGCGCCATCGCCTGGCAGCGGCAGCCGCCGTGATCCTGGCTCTTGCGCGGGCAGGAGCGGCACGGCTCGACCATCCAGTCCTCGCCGCGGAAGGCGTTGAAGGCTGGCGCATTATACCAGATGTCGCTGATCGAATGCTCGCGCACATTCCAGAATTCAAGACCCGGAATGGTCTCGGCGGCATGGCAGGGCAAGGCCTTGCCATGCGGGGTGATATTCAACGTCCGCTTCGCCCAGCCGCCCATGCAAGCCTTGGGATAGCGGGCGTAATAATCCGGCACGACATGATCGATGACGATCTTGCCGGCATAGACTTTTCGCAGGGCCTCGACCTCGGCCACGGCCTTCTCGGTCTGGGCGCGCGATGGCATCAGCGCCGTCCGATTGAGATAAGCCCAGGCATAATATTGCGTATGCGCGATCTCGACGCGGCGGGCGCCAAGCTCGTAGGCGAATTCGACCATGCGGCCGGCGCGCGCGATATTGGCGCGATGGATGACGGCATTGATGGTCAGCGGCAGGCCGACCTGCTTCACCCATTTGGCGACATCCATCTTGCGGGCGAAGCCGCCCTTGTAGCCGCCGATCCTGTCCGCCGACTCGGCCTCCGCGTCCTGGATCGAGAGCTGGACATGATCGAGCCCGGCATCGGCAAGCTCCTGCATCCGCGCTTCGCTGAGGCCGACGCCGGAGGTGATGAGGTTGCTGTAGAGGCCGACATCGCGGCAGTGCTTGACGATCTCGGTGAGATCGCGGCGCGATGCCGGCTCGCCGCCCGAAAGATGCGCGTGCAGAATGCCCGCGGCGGCCGATTCCGAGAAAACGCGTTTCCAGGTCTCGGTGTCGAGTTCGCCCTCGCGCGCGTCAAGCTCGATCGGGTTCGAGCAATAGGGACAGGCGAGCGGACAGCGATGCGTCAACTCGGCCAGAATGCCGACCGGCGCGGCGATGGCCTCGGAAACCTTCTGCGGCGCGTTCATAGGTCCACCATTCGTTTGGCGACGAGCTCTGCAAGCAGCGCCCGCACGTCGACCTCGATCCGCTCTCGCTCCGCCGCGAAGGCGGCGGCGAGCTGATCGACGATTTCCCCCAATGTGGCCTTGCCGTCGCAGCGCTTCAAGATTTCGACCGCGACGGCATTGAGCTTCAACACGCGCTCGGGCGCCATCAGCAGCCATTCGCCGCGCGTCGCATCGTGTTTCAGATGCATGCCGCGCGGCAAATGCGGCTTCGACTCTGCGCTGATGACGACCGTCTCGCTCATGTCGCCTCGCTATGCCGCCCTGCTGCGCGGGGCCGCGATCGTGCCCGGAACCCAGGCATCCGGCGGCAGGTAATGATCGACATAGGCGCTCCACAGCGCGTCGAGCATCGCCCACAGGATGTTGCATTTGAACTCGAGCGCCTTGATGACCGCCCGCTGCTCCTCGAGCGTCTTGGCGTGCGTCTTGACATATTCAAGCGCCCAATCTGCGTCGCGCTTAGCCTGCGTCGGCCGATAGGAGAAATAGGCCAAGGCGTCCTTGCTGACGTAATCGTAATTCGCCAGCATGCCCGACATGCGCTCGCCGATGATGGTCGGCGAGAACAATTCGGTGAGCGAGGAGGCGACCGCCTCGACCGGGCTCTTGTCGCGGCAGAAGGCGACATAGGCGTCAACCGCAAAGCGCGTCGCCGGAATGAGGCCGGCCGTCGACTGAACATATTCGCGCGGGAAGCCGAGGCTGTCGGTGAGCTTGAGCCAGCGCTCGATGCCGCCGTCGCCGGGGTTCAGCCCGTCGTGATCCTCGATCCGCTTGCGCCATTGCCGACGATCTTCGGTATCGGTCAGGCGTGTCAGGACGGTCGCGTCTTTGATCGGGATTATCGCCTGATAATAGTAACGGTTCAGCGCCCAAGCCTGCATCTCTTCGTAGCTGCACTTGCCGCTATATTGGCGCGCGTGGAAGCGGTGTTTGCGATGATAGCGTTCGGCGCCGACGTTGCGCAGCGCGGCTTCCAATTCATCGGGAGTCAAAGGCTTCTCGCTCATAACCTGACCTCCATCCCGTCGTAAGAGACCTCCCATCCTGCCGCCTCGGCCTTAGCGCGCTCCGGCGAATCCTCGATCAGGACGGGGTTGGTATTGTTGATGTGGACGAAAATCTTGCGGCGGATGCCAAGATCGGACAATCGCACCAGCGAGCCCTTCTCGCCCGCCATCGCGACATGGCCCATGCGCCATGCCGTCTTGTTGGAAAGACCCAGCGCGACCATCTCGTCGTCGGTAAACGTCGTGCCGTCGAAGAACAGCAGATCGGCATTGCGCAGCCGCTCCTGAATTTTCGGCGTCACATCGGCGCAACCGGGAATGTAGAACAGCGTCTTGCTGCCGTCGGTGATCTCCAGCCCCACCGTCGTCTCGCTCTCGGCGCCGATCGCCAGCGATGCCGTCTCAAGATAGAGCGGCACCTTGCCGGGCACGGCAAAGGGCGTGACGCGCAGCCCAAGGCCCGTATCGACTTGCAGGCCGAGATCGACCTCGTTGAATGTCACGAGTTCGCGGTTGAGCACGCCGAAAATATTGGCGCCAGTCACTTCCGCCAAAGTCGCCTTGCTGCCGTAAACGGCGAAGCTCTGTTGCTCGCGCAACGTCAGCAATCCGGTCAGATGGTCGACGTCGCCATTGGTGACGAAGACCGCATTGATCGGCGATTGGCGGCTGGCCCCGCGCGGATGCAATTGCCGCGTGGCAATGATCTGCTGGCGCAGATCGGGCGAAGCGTTGAGCAGAAGCCAGCGCTCGCCATCCGCGCTCACCGCCAGACTCGATTGCGTCCGCGGTTTGACGCGCTTATCGCCTTTCCAGGCGAGTTGGCAGACGGGGCAAAGGCAATTCCATTGCGGGAAGCCTCCCCCGGCTGCCGAGCCGAGGACGATGATCTGCAAATCAGGCCCTCAGTCTATTGTTGGGAAACCAGCATAGGTTTCGGGCCGATTAGATCTCGGCCGACTCGTAGCTGGTGACTTCCATGCCGACGCAAACTTCGACGGCGACCGGAGCGGTCCAGGCCATAATGTCCTCCATTAGCTTTTCCATTGGACAGATCTAACTGTCCAAAGGCCGTGTCGCATAAAATAATGGCTCACGCCATGGGAAGTTAGCCCGCACCTTTCTTTCTTACAGATGTATTACAATCAAGCGTTTACGACGCTTTTGCGCATGCGATTTCTTAGATTTTTGTTACATTCAAATGGCGCGTGCGCCGCGCCGCCAGAGCTATTGCGGCGGCGTTCCATTGAGCCGCAACACTTCGCCGGCGAGATAGAGCGAACCGGCGATCAACACGCGCGGCGGTAGCGCCCATTTGCGCGCCGTCAGAAACCGCAAGGCCGATTCGACGCTCTCGCAGGCAACAGCCGGCACGCCTTCGGCATTGGCAAGCGCCGCGACATCGCCCGGCGTGCGCGCCGCATGTTCGCCGTGCACCGGCACCGCGAGCACCTCCTGCGCGAGTCCCTTGAAGGCGCGCAGAACGGCACCCGTATCCTTCGTCGCCAGCGTGCCGGTGATAAGGACCAGCGGACGCGGCGCCTTCTCCTCGCGGTCGGCCATGGCTTGCGCGAGAACGCGAGCGCCATCCTCGTTATGCGCGCCGTCGAGCCAGATTTCCGTCCCCGCCGGCGCCAAAGCGACGAGATTGCCCTTGCTCAAACGTTGCAAGCGCGCCGGCCAATCGGCCGTGGCCAGCCCGGTTTCCAGGGCGCTCGTTGCCAAGTCCGGCACGACGAGGCGCAGAGCGGCGATCGCCCCGGCGGCGTTCTGATGTTGATGCCGGCCGGCAAGGCGCGGCAGCGGCAGATCGAGAAGCCCGCGCTCGTCCTCATAGATCAGGCGGCCATGCTCCTCGCGGACGAAAAAATCTTGCCCGGCGATATGCAGCGGCGCGCCGACCTCGGCCGCCTGGGCTTCCAGAACCTTCAGCGCGTCCGGTTGCTGGAAGCCGAGCACGGCCGGAACGCCACGCTTCAGAATCCCGGCCTTCTCGCGGGCGATCTCCGGGATCGTCGCGCCGAGAAATTCCGGGTGATCCATCGACACCGGCGTGATGAGGCTCGCCGCCGGGCGGTCGACGACATTGGTCGCATCGACGCGGCCGCCCAGGCCGACTTCGAGCAAAAGATAGTCCGCCGGATTGCGGGAAAAGAGCACAAAGGCCGCCGCCGTCGTGATCTCGAAAAAGGTGATCGATGCGCCAGCGTTGACCTTCTCGCACAGGCTCAGTGTCGCGGCGAGATCGGCGTCATCGACAAGCCGCCCGCCGCCCTGTTGACCGAGCCGGATGCGCTCGTGGAAGCGGACGAGATGCGGCGAGGTGTAGACATGCACGCGCTTGCCCGCCGCCTCCAGGATCGCGCGCATGAAGGCAATGCTCGAACCCTTGCCGTTCGTGCCGGCGACATGGATCACCGGCGGCAGGTGCGCCTGCGGCGCGCCCAAATCCCGCAAGAGCCGTTCGATACGGCCGAGCGAAAGATCGATCTTTTTCGGATGCAGATCGAGCAGGCGTTCGAGGATCGGATCCGATTGCTCGCTCGCTCGCTCGAAAGGACGCACGCTCATGCCGCTTCCTGTTCAAGCGCGGGACGATGGGTCAGCAAGGCGCAGAGCCGGGCCAAGGTGGCGCGCATATCGTGGCGGCGCACGACCATGTCCACCATGCCATGCATTTCGAGATATTCGGCGCGCTGAAAGCCTTCCGGCAAACGCTCGCGGATCGTCTGCTCGATCACGCGCGCGCCGGCGAAGCCGATGACGGCGCCGGGCTCGGCGAGCTGAATATCGCCCAGCATAGCGTAGGAGGCGGTGACACCGCCGGTCGTCGGGTTGGTGAGCACGACGATATAGGGCAGCTTGGCCGCGCGCAGGCGCTGCACGGCCACCGTCGTGCGCGGCATCTGCATCAGCGAGAACATGCCCTCCTGCATGCGCGCACCGCCGGAGGCCGTAAAGATGATGAAGGGCGTGCGCGTCGCGACCGCGTGCAGAATGCCGGTGATGATGGCCTCGCCCGCTGCCATGCCGAGTGAGCCGCCGAGGAATTCAAAGTCCTGCACCGCGACGGTGACATCGATGCCTTCGATCTGGCCGGCGCAGATTTTCACCGCGTCGGCCGTGCCGGTCTTCAGCCGGTTTTCCTTCAGCCGGTCGACATAGCGCTTCACATCGCGGAACTTGAGCGGATCGAGCGGCACGTCCGGTGTCGGCAGAGTCTCATAGACGGCATTGTCGAAGAGGGAATCCAGCCGCGCCTTGACCGGCATGCGCATGTGATAGCCGGAGCCAGGCACGACGTAGAGATTGGACTCGAGATCCTTATGAAAGATCAGCTCGCCGCTGTCGGGACATTTGACCCAGAGGTTTTCCGGCGTCTCGCGGCGCAGGAAGGAACGGATTTTCGGGGGGACGACGTTGGAGATCCAGTTCATGCCAGTCTTTCACTAAGAACGCGTGGGGGGCGCGGCAGACCAAGCAGTCTATCCGTTTGATTTTCCGGACGCAAAGAATCAGGCTGGCTGCCGCGCCACCGAGCGCACACCCGCCGCCAGCTCGTGCACGAGATCGGTCACCGCCTTGACGCTGCCCGCCGTCGCATGGCCGTTCGGGTCGAGAGATTTGCGCAGCGCATCGACCAGCGCCGAGCCGACGACGACCCCATCCGCAACTTTTGCGATAGCGGCCGCGCTTTCCGCATTCTTGACGCCGAAGCCGACGGCAATGGGCAAATCCGTGTGCCGCTTGAGCCGGGCGATGGCGGCGGCGACCTTGCCGTAATCCGGCGTCGCGGCCCCGGTGATGCCGGTGATCGAGACGTAATAGACGAAACCCGCCGTATGGGCGAGAACGGCCGGCAGGCGCGCATCGTCCGTCGTCGGCGTTGCGAGACGGATGAAAGCAAGCCCCGCCTCCTGCGCTGGCAGGCAAAGCTCGACATCCTCCTCCGGCGGCAGATCGACGACAATGACGCCATCGACGCCCGCCGCCTTGGCATCGACGAGGAAGCGCGGGACGCCATAGACATAGATCGGATTGTAATAGCCCATCAGGATGAGCGGCGTCGCCGCATCGGCTTTGCGGAATTCGGCGGCGAGCTTCAGAACCTTGGCGAGCGTCGCATGCGCCGAGAGCGCGCGCAGGCCCGCCGCCTGGATCGCCGGACCATCGGCCATCGGATCGGTGAAGGGCATGCCAAGCTCGATGACATCGGCGCCCGCCGCCGGCAGCGCCTTCAGCAAGGCCAGCGTCGTCTCAAGATCAGGATCGCCGCCCATGATGA
>JARLIV010000046.1 GCA_031291555.1 Methylovirgula sp.
CACGGCATGAATGGCGGCTTCTGAAGGTCGATGACGGGACGGCGGCGCAAGTCCAGCGCACGGTCCTGCTCGTCACGGCCGTCGTTTCCTTCGGTCGCATCGCGGCCGCCCTCGGCGATGTGGCGCAGGCCTCCTCGACGAGCCAGACGTTCCTGCGCGGGCTCTGCGCCTTCGCCGCCGCCGTCGCGATCGCGGCCTCGCTCTGGATCGGCCAGAAAGACGAGGACGAAACCGAGCAGGTCTTCGGTCCGCGCACCAGCCAGACGGTGAATTGGTTCGGACTTCTGCGAACCGCCCTCTGGGCGGTGGTGCTGCTCATCTTCGCGGCCTGCCTCGGCGGCTATTTGACCTTGAGCAGCTTCATGGTCGACCAGATCATCTGGATCGGCGCGGTCGGCGCGGTCGCCGTCATGCTGGTGATGCTCATCGATAGCACGCTTGGCCGCGGCATGACCGGAACGAGCGCCTTTGGCCGCCGCGCGATGCTCTCGACAGGGCTCAGCCGCGAGGCCTTCGAGCAATTCGCGATTCTCGCCTCCGGCATCGCCCGCGTGGTGATCTTCATCAGCGCGATGCTGGCCGCGCTGGCGCCCTGGGGCGTGCAATCCGCCGATATCACCGGCTATCTCTATGCCGCCTTTTTCGGCTTCAAGATCGGCGATGTGACGATTTCGCTCTCGCGCGTCGTCTTCACGCTCGTGGTCTTCATCGCCGGCTATGCGGCGACGCGGGCCGTCGAGCGCTGGCTCGAAGTCAGCTTCCTGCCGCATACGCGGCTCGATTTCGGTCTCCGCAACGCGATCAAGACGAGCATCGGCTATGTCGGACGCATCCTGGCGCTTGGCTTTGCGCTGGCCTATCTCGGCGTCGATTTCGCCAAGCTCGCCATCGTCGCCGGCGCGCTCTCGGTCGGTATCGGCTTCGGCCTGCAATCGATCGTCAACAATTTCGTCTCCGGGCTTATCCTGCTTTGGGAGCGCGCTATCCGGGTCGGCGACTGGATTTCGGTCGGCTCGAACGAAGGCATCGTCCGGCGCATTAATGTCCGCTCGACCGAAATCGAAACTTTCGATCGCGCCGCGGTCGTCATCCCCAATTCCGACCTCGTCGCCGGCGTCGTCAAGAATTTCGTCCGCACCGACAAGACCGGACGCATCAAACTGACCATCCCGGTGAACATGGCCGCCGACCCGCAAAAGGTGCGCGCGGTTCTGCTCGACGTGGCGGCGAACAACAAGAGCGTGCTGCAGAAGCCGGCGCCGCTCATAGTCTTCTCGGAGATGACCGGCACCACCTTCAATTTCGAGTTTTACTGCTATGTCGCCGACGTCATGTCGGTGAAGAGCATCACCAGCGAATTGAACTTCGAAATCTATCGCCGGTTCAAGAAAGAGACATTGTTCGATGCGCCGCCGCCGGTGATGAACGTGAACCTGCCAGGGCTTGAAAACAAAGGCTTCATTCTGCGCGAGCCGGCGAGCGGCGCGCAGGAGCCGAAGGAGAGCTAGGCCAAAAGCCCGCCGGGCGAAATTTTCAGCGGATTTCGCGTCAGGGCCGCGGCATCGGGCGTATCGGCGGCAAGGCCGACGAAGGCGTCCCACAGCCCTTTGACGAAGCTCGGCTCCATATCTTCGAGGATGAAGACAATCCGCGTCGTGTGGTCGTCGTCGGGCCAGGCTTCGAGCCGTGCCGGCGGATGGAAAATGTGCTGCACGCCATGGATGACGAGCGGCCGCGCCGGATCGTCGGCGAGGGCGATGATGCCTTTCACGCGCAGAAGATGCGCGCCATGGGCGGTGCGCAGCAATTCAAGAAACATCTCGATCGTCGCGGGCGGCACCGGCGTCGGATGACGCAGGGCGAAGGCGCGGATACGCGCGTCGTGACGATTGCGGTCGTGCCCGGCCGCGTGATCGTGATGATGATCATGATCATCATGATCATGATGGTGGTGATCCTGGTCCGCCCGCTCCTCCAAGGCTTCTGCATTCAGCCAGCGGCGCACGTCGGGAATTTTCCTGTCCGGGTCGTAAAGGCCGATGTTGAGCAGCGTTGCCGGGTTTGCCTCGCCGCGTGCGCCATCAAGCAGGACGGCCGTCGGATTGAGCGCCTTCAGCCGCGCACGCAGCGCCGCCAGCCCGGCATCGCCCGGCGGCAGCAGATCGCTCTTGCTGATCACCAGCCGGTCGGCGACGGCCGCCTGTTTCACCGCCTCCTTGTGCTTATCGAGCGTCGCCGCGCCGTTGACCGCATCGACGAGGCTGATCACACCATCGAGCCGCAGACGCAGCATGAAATAGGGATGATACATGATCGTGTGCAGGATCGGGGCCGGATCGGCGAGCCCGGTCGTTTCGATGATGATGCGATTGAACGGCGCGATGCGGTCGTTGTCGCGCCGGCGCAGCAGATCTTCGAGCGTGGCGACGAGATCGCCGCGGATCGTGCAGCAGAGGCAACCCGAGGCCATGACGACGAGGTTGCCATCGACCTTCTCGACGAAGAGATGATCGAGACCCACCTCACCGAATTCGTTGATGAGGACGAGAGCATCGGCAAGCTCCGGCGCCTTGAGCAGTCTGTTGAGCAGGCTCGTCTTGCCGGCGCCGAGGAAGCCGGTGAGGATCGTGAGCGGAAAGATCGGCGGCCGGCGCGGGTCAATCATCATCACAGTCCAGCATGAGCGCGAAAGCGGCGGGGCCCGGCGCGGAGATCAGGTGGCGCAGAGATAAGCCGCGCAGTAGCGCGATTCAATCCGGCTGCAGCGCTCAATTGTCCGAGCTGGCGGCGTGTTTCACGTGCGATTTGCCGGCGAGCTTCTTCGGCTTCACCTTCTTGCTGGCCGTCTTTGCCGCCTTGTTCTTGCCGGTCTTGCCTTTGGCGAGCTTGGCGGATTTGGCTTTCGACTTGTGCGCGGCGACCTTGGATTTCTTGGTCTCTTTCGCCAGTCTGTGCTTGCCGTGCGCCGGCTTCGCCGCAGCCTCGTGATGCGCCCCGGCTTTGCTGGCCTTGGCATGTTTCGTTTTCTTATGTTTCTCGGGCTTGGCGGGGTGCGAGGTGTCGCTGTCGCCTTCGTCCGCCGCGGCGACTTTGGCCGTGTCATGATCGTCAGTCGCCTCGGGCGCATCCTCGTTCGGCCCGCTTGCCGGCGTGGCGGCGATCGGCTTCACATCAGCCAGGAGCGGCGTGCCCACCGGCGTATGCGGCGCGCGCGGCCCGGCAATGGGGCCGTTGTAGCCCGCTGCGGGGCCGACGCCGACCGGCTCCGGATCGAAGGCCGCCTCCGGCATCATAGCGATGCGCAAGGCGACCGGCGTCTCCTGCGCCAGGGCGGAAGCGCTGAAGAATCCCAGGGGCGATTGCGGTCTTTGGCTGAGCGCCAGCAGCGGCGCCTCGAGGCGATCGGTTTCGGCCTGGAAGGCGGCGACGGCATGGCTGCGCCGCCGGCAGGCGGAATTGTGCATATCCTCCGGCGTGCCGCCGGTCGGCCCGTCCGCCTCCATCGGCTGCGGATGATCGACGTCCGCAAAAGCGCGGTCGAGCAGGACGGCCGTGCGGACGAGGCGCGTCTGCGCGCTCGGCGCGCCGAGAACCACAGCGATATAGTGACGGTTGCCGCGCGTCGCGCTGGCGACGAGATTGAAGCCGGCGTTGCAGGTGAAGCCGGTCTTCATGCCATCGACGCCGGGATAGCGGCCGAGCATGTTGTTGTGGTTGCGGATGACCTGACCGCCGACGCGAATAGCGCCGATGTCGAACAGGCCGGCATATTGCGGAAAGGTCTGGTAGATGGCGCGGCCGAGGACGGCGAGATCGCGCGCCGACGAATAATGATCCGGATTGTGCAGGCCGTTCGGATTGACGAAATGACTTTCGGTCATGCCGAGCCGCGCCGCGGCGTCGTTCATGTCATCGGCGAAGGCATCGACCGAACCGGCGATACCCTCGGCGATCGTGATGGCGATATCGTTGGGCGATTTCACCATTAGCATTTTGAGCGCATTGCCCAGCGTGACTTCGGTGCCGGGCTTGAAGCCCATTTTCGACGGCGGCATCGATGCGGCTCGGCGCGAGACAACGAGCGGCGTATCAAGCGAAATCTGGTGGTCGCGCACGGCGGAGAGCGCGACATAGACCGTCATCAGCTTGGTCAGCGAGGCGGGATACCAGGGCTGCGTCGCCTCGTTTTCGTAGAGCACATTGCCGGTCGCGACATCCATGACGAGCGACGGCGTCGCCGCGGCACGGCCGGCCGCGGCAACCACGATCGCGGCGGCTATGAGGCCATAGAGACGCAACCGCATGACACTCGCCCCATTTCGTCGATCGCACCGGTATCCTGCGCGGGTGGCAAGCCTAACCCCTTGCGGAGGATCTGCAAAGCTCAGCCGCCGCCCGAAGCCTTTACTTGGCGCGAGATGCGGCCATTTCATGACAGCGCCGCGAAAGCTCAATCTTCCGGCGCTTTGGCCTCGATTGTGAGCGCATGAACGCCCTCGGTGAATTCGGCGCGCAATAGATCGTTCACCATGCGGTGACGAGCCAGCGGGCTCTTGCCCTTGAAGCTTTCGGATACCACTTTAACCCTAAAGTGAGTCTCGCCCGAGCGGCCCGCCTTGGCGGCATGGGTTGCGACATGCGCATGCCCGGCATGCTTATGCGATTCGTCGACGACATCAAGCGAGACGGGCGCGAGAGCGGCCTGCAATTTCTGCTTGATGCGCTCAGCCATACTGGGCACGTTGCTCATTGAAAAATTCCCACATCGCGGTTCGATTTGTTTTTTATCGCAGCTAACGGGTTGCGACGACCGCAAAGACTACCATAATGGCAAGCTATGGATTTGAATTCGCCGATTTTCGACCGCATCCGGGCCAGGCCAAAGACCAAGGAGCCCGTCCAAGCCGTTAAAGTACGTTGTGACCATCCGGGCTGCAACGAACCCGGCGAATTTCGCGCGCCCAAGGGCTGGCAGCGCGAGGGCGAATATTTCAGCTTCTGCCTCGAACATGTGCGCGCCTACAACGCATCATATAATTATTTTCAGGGCATGAGCGCCGAGGCCGTGTCGCTCTACCAGCGCGACGCCTCGACCGGCCACCGCCCGACATGGGTCATGGGCAACAATGTCGCTGGCGGTCCGCAAGTGCGCGGCGCCGACCCCTCGCATTATGCCGATCCGCTGAATATTTTCGGTGGGCCGCGGGCGGCGCGCCAGCCGGCAGAACCGCCCAAGCCCAAGCACGGCATTGCCGCGCGTAGGGCGCTGGACCAGCTTGGCCTCGACGAGACCGCCGATCCGAGTACGATCCGCAGCCGCTACAAGGACATGGTGAAGCGCCTGCACCCCGACGCCAACGGCGGCGACCGTTCGTTGGAAGATAAATTGCGTGAAATTATCCGCGCTTATAGCTATCTGAAATCGGTCAAGCTCGCCTAAAGGGCGCCCGGCTTTCGGCGAGAAATCTAAACTTTTCGACATCGCGCGCGAATTCCGCGCACCGCCCCGGCCACCGTGCTATAGCGTGGCCGAGGACGGGCGGAACGGAGGATGAATGGCAGCCAATTCCTTAGCCGGTGACGAGGCCTTGAAGGCTCTCCCGGACATGAAAATTTCGGTCCGCCAAGTGTTCGGGATCGACTCGGACATGGAAGTGCCGGCCTTCTCCCAGGCCGATGAGCACGTGCCGGAGACCGACTCGGATTACCTCTTCGACCGCGACACGACGCTCGCCATTCTCGCCGGCTTCGCCAAGAACCGCCGCGTGATGGTCACCGGCTATCATGGCACCGGCAAATCGACCCATATCGAGCAGGTCGCCGCGCGGCTCAACTGGCCCTGCGTGCGCATCAACCTCGACAGCCATGTCTCGCGCATCGATCTCGTCGGCAAGGACGCCATCGTGCTGCGCGACGGCAAGCAGGTGACCGAATTCCGCGACGGCATCCTGCCCTGGGCCCTGCAGAACAATATCGCGCTGTGCTTCGACGAATATGATGCCGGCCGGCCGGATGTGATGTTCGTCATCCAGCGCGTGCTGGAAGTCTCCGGCCGCCTGACGCTGCTCGACCAGAACCGCGTGATCAAGCCGCACCCGGCCTTTCGCCTGTTCTCGACGACGAACACGATCGGCCTTGGCGATACCTCCGGCCTCTATCACGGCACCCAGCAGATCAATCAGGGCCAGATGGACCGCTGGTCGATCGTCGCGACGCTGAACTATCTGCCGCACGACAAGGAAGTCGGCATCGTGCTCTCCAAGGTCAAATCCTACCAGAAGACCAAGGACGGGCGTGACCAGGTCAACAAAATGGTCCGCGTCGCGGACCTGACCCGCAACGCCTTCATGGCCGGCGACCTCTCGACCGTGATGAGCCCGCGCACCGTCATCACCTGGGCGGAGAATGCCGATATCTTCAAGGATATCGGCTTCGCCTTCCGCCTCACCTTCCTCAACAAATGCGATGAACTGGAGCGCACGCTGGTCGCCGAATTCTACCAGCGCTGTTTCGGCCAGGAGCTGCCGGAAAGCGCGGTGAACGTCGCGATGAGCTGAAATGGCCGGGTCGAACTACAAGCCGCCGGGCAAGGTCGAAGCACCGCACGAGCCGTTCAAGCGCGCTGTTGCCGGCTGTCTGCGGGCGATGGCGCATGTGGCGCAGCTCGATGTCGCCTATGCGGCGGAAAAGCCCAATGTCGCCGGCGGCACCGGCGCGGCGCGCGTGCGCCTGCCCGAGCCGCCCCGCAAGCTCACCCGCCAGGACGCCGCGATCCTGCGCGGCCACGCCGATTCGATCGCGCTCAAGCTCGCCTGCCATGACGCGGCGATCCATCGCCGGCTGCTGCCGCAGACGCCGCAGGCGCGCGCCGTCTTCGAGGCGGTCGAGCAAGCCCGCGTCGAGGCGATCGGCGCCCGGCGCATGGATGGCGTCGCGCAAAATCTCGACGCCATGCTGGAGGATCGCTTCCAGCACGCCCGCTTCGGCGAGATCCGCGAGCGCGCCGATGCGCCGCTCGAACAAGCTGTCGCGATGATCGTGCGCGAAAGGCTGACCGGGCAGAAGCCGCCGAAGGGCGCCCAGCGCATTGTCGATCTCTGGCGCCCGCTCGTCGAACAGCGCGCGGGGCGCGATCTCGACCATCTCACCGACACGATCGAAGACCAGCGCGCCTTCGGGCTCTCGGTGCGCCGCGTGCTCTCGGCGCTCGACATGGGCGAGGATATCGGCTCCGACGCCAACGAGGAGACCGAGCAG
>JARLIV010000047.1 GCA_031291555.1 Methylovirgula sp.
GCAGCCGTGGCGCAGACGCAGCCGACCGCCAGCAGAGAAATCTCAGCGAATTCACGCTTGAAGCCACGCCAGCTCATGCCGACGCCGGCGATATAGAGCAGCGGCGGCAGCAGCACTTGCATGACGACGTTCGGCTCGATCGGAATATGCGGCAGGCCGGGCACAAAGCTCGCCGCGACGCCGAACATGACGAGAAAGATCGACGCCGGGACGTGCAGCCGCCGCGCGAAAATCGCGCCGGTCGCCGTCAGCGCGATAAGAGCAAAGGCGATCAGGGCAGCATGCGGCATGTGCGGTCCGGTTGGGTGACCTGAACCTACAAAGCTTATGCCAGCCTTTTTTAAGGCGCGAGCGTCAAGAACGCTGGCTCATGGCATGCGGAAATGTTTCGAGAGCTTGAGGCCTTGGCCTTGATAGTTCGAGCCGCCGATCTGTCCATAGAGCGCCTGCGGCGCCTCGGCCATCTTCTCGTAGACGAGCCGGCCGATCACCTGCCCATCCTCAAGGATGAAGGGCACCTCATGGCTGCGCACTTCGAGGACGGCGCGGCTGCCCGGATGGCCGCTCGCGGTATAGCCGAAGCCGGGGTCGAAGAAGCCGGCATAATGCACGCGGAACTCGCCCATCGCCGGATCGATCGGCACCATCTCGGCTGCGAGGTCCGGCGGAATATGCAGCTTCTCTTGTGAGGCCAGGATGTAGAATTCATCGGGATCGAGAATGAGCCTCTTGTCGGCGCGCGCGTGGATGGGATCCCAGAAATCGGCGACATCGTAAGCGCCGACGCGATCGACATCGATAATATCCGCGTGCTTTTGCGCGCGATAACCGATGATCTTGCTGTCGAAGGTCTCGGCGCTCAAGGCGATGCGCAGGACGAGACCGCCGCGCAGGTTCAATTCGCCGTCGACGAGCGCAAGCCTGGCGTGATGCTCCCGCAAGTCCTTGTCATCGACGCTGAAGCCGGTGCGCGAAAAGAACTGCTGCGGATGCCAGCGGCGAAAACGGATCTGATTGAGCCGCGAGCCCTTGCGCACGCGCACGCTGAAGCTGCGTGGCGAGACCTCGGCATAGAGCCGCCCCTCGTAGCCGCGCTCGACATGGTCGAAAATCTCGCTGCGGTCGGTGATGAGCCGAGTGAAAATGTCGAGCCGGCCGGTCGAACTCTTCGGATTGGCGGCGGCCGAGAGGCTCTCCGGCAGCGACAGGAATTCGAGCAGCGGAATGACATAGACGCAGCCGCGTTCGAGCACCGCGCCGTCGCCCTCAAGGCTGATCTCGTCCGATTTCAGCACCGCGAGCTGATCTTCGACACTGCGCTCCTTGCCGGGCAGAAAGCTGGCGCGCACCCGATGCGCCGTCGCACCCAGCCGCAGATCGAGGCTCGCGGGCTGCAATTGTCCGGGCTCGATGTCGCCGAGGCCGCGGATCATTCGGCGGCGCAGCATCAACTCGATCTTCTCGCGCCCAAGCAGGCCGAAATGCGTGCCGAACAGGCCGGCATTCTCGTCTTCGAACGGCAGGGGATTCAGGGACATCGGAAGGTTCTCTCTGCCGAGACCAATCCCGCGGGCGGCACCGGCGTCAAGGCGGAAAGCCGCCTGCGAACAGCTATTTTCCCTTGAGCCGGCCAAAGGCAAGGTTTATTCTTGGGGCGTGGTCATTTGGGCCGGCCGGCTTGCCGCCACGTTAAACAAGGGACTAAAAGGGCCGAGGCTTCGTCGCGAAGCATCCCCTCCCTATTTTCGTCGACCCGGCCGCGCCCAAATTGGACTGCGCCGAAGCAGGACCGCGCCGCCTTGCCGTGGCGGCGATGAGGAGATGGCTGATGACGAAGAAAACCACCGGCGGGGCGCTCAAGGACCCGAAAAACTGGCGCGAGGCCACCCGCCTCGTTCACGGCGGCACGCTGCGCTCGCAATTCGGCGAAATGTCGGAGGCTCTCTTCCTCACCCAGGGCTTCGTCTACGACACGGCCGAGGCGGCCGAGGCGCGCTTCAACGGGCAGGATCCCGGCTTCGTCTACTCGCGCTATTCCAATCCCACCATCGCCATGTTCGAGGAGCGGATGTGCCTGCTCGAAGGCGCCGAAGCTGCCCGAGCCACGGCGAGCGGCATGGCGGCGGTCACCGCCGCGCTGATGGGCCAGTTGAAGGCCGGCGACCATATCGTTTCGGCGCGCGCGCTTTTCGGCTCCTGCCTCTATGTGGTCGAGGAACTGCTGCCGCGGTTCGGCATCGCGGCGACGCTTGTCGATGGCTCCGATCTCGCCCAATGGGAAGCCGCGGTGCGGCCCGAGACCAAGGTCTTCTTTCTGGAGAGCCCGACCAACCCGAGCCTCGAAGTCTATGATCTGAAGGCGATCGCCGACATCGCCCACCGGCACGGCGCGCGGCTCGTCGTCGACAATGTCTTCGCTTCGCCGATCTTGCAAAAGCCGCTGCAGCACGGCGCCGATTGCGTCGTCTATTCGACGACCAAACATATCGACGGCCAGGGCCGATGTCTCGGCGGCATCATCCTGTCGAGCCGCGAATTCATCGACAGCTACATCCACACCTATCTGCGCCAGACCGGCCCTGCCCTTTCGCCCTTCAATGCCTGGGTGATGCTCAAGTCGCTGGAAACCCTGCCGCTGCGCGTCGGCCACCAGACCGCGAGCGCGGCGCGGATCGCCGACTTTTTGGCCGCGCATCCGAACGTCACGCGACTGATCTACCCCGGCCGGCCCGATCATCCGCAGGCGGCGATCGTGCGGCGGCAGATGAAGGGCGGCGGCACTTTGGTGACCTTCGAGGTGCCGGGCGGCAAGGCGGGTGCCTTCGCAGTCGCGAACGCGCTCTCGATCATCAAGATTTCCAACAATCTCGGCGACGCCAAAAGCATCGTCACCCATCCGGCGACCACCACCCATCAACGGCTGACGCCGGAGGCGCGCGCGAAAATGGGCATCAGCGACGGGATGTTGCGGCTCTCGGTCGGCCTCGAGGACGTCGAAGACCTGATCGCCGACCTGTCGCATGCGCTCTCGGCACTCGCGCGGCCGGGCCTGGCGGCGGAATAGGAGCGCCGCCCGCTTTTCGCGGCGCCGAAGATTGTTGCATTCTCAACGAATTCTCAACGGTCTTCGGGTGAATGTGCCAATGTCGGAGACCGCGATGATTATCAGCTACCGCAGTCTGCTGGCCGCGCTGCTTCTGCCGCTTTCCATGGCCGCCTATGGCGACGAGAGGACGCTGGACGCGGGCGACGCCATGCTGCGCCAGCAATATATACGGCCGACCGCGACGCCCTACCCGGACGATAATCCCTATTCGCCGGCAAAAGAGGCTCTCGGACGCACACTTTTCTTCGATCCGCTGCTGTCCGGATCGGGGCAGCACACCTGCGCGACCTGCCACGATCCAAAATTGTCGTTCGGCGATCATCTCCCGCTCGCGATCGGCGATGCGGGCCGCGCCATGGCGTTTCGGACGCCATCGCTCTTGGATGTCGCCTTCATCGACCGCTATGGCTGGAGCGGCAAGTTCCCGACGCTGGAGAAGGTCGTGTTCGCGCCGATCACCGCGGCTGGAAATCTCAACCTGACCGAACCGGTGCTGATCGCGCGCCTCGCCGCTATGCCGGCCTATGTCCACGCCTTCGCCACGGCCTTCCCGGACCACGCGATCGACCGGAAAAATATCTCGCTGGCGCTGGCAACTTACGTGCGCTCGATTCACTCGCCCGAAGCGCCCTTCGACCGTTGGATCATGGGCGACGAAAACGCCATCAGCCCGGCGGCGAAACGCGGATTTGCGATCTTCAACGGCAAGGGCAATTGCGCGCAATGCCATAGCGGCTGGTCGTTCACGGACGGATCGTTCCATGATATCGGGATCGGTAAAGGCAAGGACATCGGCCGCGGCGCCTTCTTCCCAACGTCCGTCAAGCTGCGTTATGCGTTCAAGACGCCGACCTTACGCAATGTCGCCGAGCGTGCGCCCTATATGCACGACGGGTCCGTGCCGACCTTGGAAGCCGTGATCGATCTGTATGATCGCGGCGGCATTGATCGCCCCAGCCGCTCGGAACTGATCCACCCGCTGGGGCTTACGCCGCCGGAAAAGGCCGATCTCCTCGCCTTTCTCAGAACACTGGGCGGCGAAAGCGGCGGTACTCAAGTCGTCGCGCAACCTGCGGCACACTAGCCGGCTTGGCGCACTCGCACTGAAACTGTCGCGCCGCGTCAGCAGCTCTGCTGAAGCATGGTGCCGATCAAGACAAGGCCCGCGACGAACAGGGCCCCGCCGGATTGTTCCAGGCGGACGGTCATGGCTGGCATCTTCGGCGCCGCATAGGCCAGGCCGGTGCCCAGAAAAAGACTCGCAAGGCTCAGAGCAAGGATCATCTGCCCCTCTTGGAAAGATCAATCGGGCCGAGCTTAGACAAGCAGACTTACCGTTCTCTTGCGCCGCCGGCTCTTCTTTCATTAACCTTAATAGGGTCGAGTCTCGAGAGTGTAATTAACCAATTATTAGGAATAGCGCGGACGTAACATTAAAATTCGATTAAATTCCTCGTTATCGGCCACTCCACGAGGAATTATTGATGCAATCGATTTGGCAACGCTCGCGGCGCGTATCGGCCGCAAGCGGGCTCGCTTTGGCGGCAAGCGTTTTCTGCACCGGGCAAGCCAGCGCGCACGTGAAATGGTTTTGCGCCTTTA
>JARLIV010000248.1 GCA_031291555.1 Methylovirgula sp.
CGCCTTCCTCGCGCGCTGGGACGAGGTCAATGCCCTCGTTCACGGCATCGTCGCCAAATATCATGGCGCCATCTCCGCCGAGCATGGCATCGGCCAGTTGAAGCGCGGCCTCCTGCCCGGCGTCAAAGACCCGGTCGCGCTTGATCTGATGCGGACGCTGAAGAAGACGCTCGACCCGAAGGATATTTTGAATCCCGGGAAGGTCGTTTAGCGCACTGCTGCGCGGCGCAGCCGGTCGTTGATCGCTTCGCCCAGCCCCTCCTCCGGGATCGGGGCGACGGCAATCGCCGAATAATGAGCATCGAGCTGGCGCAAATAGCCGAAGAGATGCGCCGCCGCTTCAACGAGGTCGCCCTTGGGCGAGAGATCGAGCGCATTCGTGGCCGCCGGAAAGTGGGCGCCGAAATCGAGCCCGGCTTCGCCCGGCTCAAGGCGCTTCGCGTTCAGCCGCAGCCTTGCGCGCGGCGCATAATGGGCCGCAAGCATGCCCGGCGCGCGGATCGCCGCACCGCTTTCCGCCTCCGCGAGTTTTTCGCCGAGCACAGCCTCAATCGCGGCGCGCGGCACCCCGCCGGGCCGCAGCAGCGCCGGCTTCTCCCCGAGACAGGAGATGATCGTCGATTCGAGGCCGACTGCAACCGCGCCGTCGATGATCGCATCGATCCGCCCGTCGAAATCCTCGCGCACATGCGCCGCCGTCACCGCACTGACGCGGCCGGACGGATTCGCCGAGGGCGCGGCGAGTGGCAGGCCGGCGGCCGCCAGAAGCCGCCGCGCGACGGGATGCGAAGGCACCCGCAGTGCGACGCTGTCGAGACCCGCGCGGGCGAGATCGCAAACCGTCGCGGTCGGCGCCAGCGGCAGGACCAAGGTCAGCGGCCCCGGCCAGAAGGCCTCCGCCAGTTTCGCGGCCTGCGCCGAAAACAGGCCCTGCTTCTCCGCCGCCGCGCGGTCCGGCACATGAGCGATCAGCGGATTGAAGGACGGACGCCCCTTGGCGGCATAGATTTTCGCGACAGCCTCATTCGAGGTCGCGTCGGCGCCGAGGCCGAACACTGTTTCCGTTGGGAAAGCCACGAGGCCGCCAGCGCGGAGAATTTGCGCCGCGGCGGCAATGCCCGCCGCATCGGCGCCAAGCATGAGGGTGGAAGCCAAACCGATGATCCCCTCTGGGTCGCAGTCGGCAGACAGGTAAGGAATTGCCGGCCTGCGTCAAGCAGGTGGCGATGCTAGCCGACGCGGCGGACCGTCCCGTAGATCAGGCGGTCGGCGCGTTCCTGCTCGCTCTCCCGTTGGCTGCGGCGGCCATGATTGACGAGGTCGCTCGCCGTCAGCAGGATCTCGCGCAAGGCCTGCCCGACCCGCTCGCAAAGCTCCGACATCAGCGGCGAAGAGGTGTCGGGCTGTTTCTTGTATTGACGCCGGATCGCGACGACCGCGCCAACCGCACGGCGATCCAGATCGGCAACAACGGATTCAAAATCCTTGCGGAAGGTGAGATCGAGCTTCTCATAGGCTTCGAGCGCCGAAACGCGACCTGGCAGGATCGATTTGGCGAAATAGGACTGATAGGTGACCGGCCGCCATTTCAAAATATCCTCGATCAATTCCGGCATCGCCGGCAATTGCTCGATTAACATAACTATCTCGTTGAAAAGATTCAGATAATCATTTGCAAGACCGGAAGCCGGATTGACGATGGCCTCCGCCCGGCGCTGGATATCCTCCAGCGGCCCCTCGGCGGTCAAAGCGGGAGCTTCCATCTTATTGAACATATGATCGGTCATTACTGACGGCTCAACTCACGTTCACGCTCAATCTACCGGCCAGAAGGATAACAATCGGTTTCCGTAGCATGTTGTGACGCAATGTTTTTTCGCCGCGCGAGATAACTGGATGCGAAGGCGCAGATGACCGCATGCAATTTTCACGCGAAACGCTAGAGCAGGACACCTTTCCTCGACATGACGAAACTGGATCACATTGGAGATGGCACGCCCAGGACAAGCAGTCTGCTGGCGTGGTTCACGGACGGGCTTGGTCTGGTGCACCGGGTCGTGCTTTCGGTCAGCCGCAACCGGCTTGTCGCCAATTCCGGCAGCGTCGCCTTCTTCGGGCTGATGGCCATTTTTCCGGCCATCGCGACGATCGTCTCACTCTACGGAATGTTCGCTGACCCGCATGTGATCACGAGCCATCTCAATCTCTTGAAGGACGTCTTCCCGCAAAGCGTGATCGGCCTCATCCGCTATCAGGTTCTGCGCGTGGCGGGCCGCAGCAACAGCGTGCAGAGCCTCACCTTCTTCATCAGCGTCGCGATCGCGCTGTGGAGCGCCAATTCCGGGATGACGGCGCTCTTCGACGCGCTGAACGTCGTCTATGGCGAAAAGGAAAAGCGCAGCCTGCCGCGCTTCTATGCGACGACCCTGACGGCGACCTTCGCCACCGTTGTCTTCGCCCTGTTCGCTATCGCCGGCGTCGTCGTGCTGCCGATCGTGTGGAACTTCGTCGGCTTCCACACCTCGCTCGACAAGCTGCTCGGCTGGCTGCGCTGGCCGATTCTCTTTGTCGTCGACACGCTGGCCCTCGATATCATCTACCGCGTCGGGCCAAGCCGCCTCGGCGCGAAATGGCATTGGTTCACCTGGGGCAGCGTGCTCGCGACCTTCGCCTGGCTCGGCGCCTCGCTCCTGTTCTCCTGGTATGTGTCGGCTTTCGACAGCTACGACCGCGTCTATGGCTCGCTCGGCGCCGTCATCGGCTTCATGACCTGGATCTGGGTCTCTGTCCTGATCATCCTCGTCGGCGCCGCCTTCAACGTCGAACTGGCCCGCTCCGCCACGGGCGCAAAAGCCTCCCCCTGAGCGAGCGTCTTGCCTATCGCCGCCGCCTGTGCGACATAGCCGGCGCTTCGACCCTCGGGCCGGCCGCCAGCGTATGGGGGCGCAATCGGCCGGATGGGCGTGATCATGGCCGAACCTTTTGATTCGCCGTATGATCCTTTTCGGAAAGTCCGTGATTTTTCGGATCGTGCGTAAGCTGCAGTAGCTCAGTGGTAGAGCACTCCCTTGGTAAGGGAGAGGTCGAGAGTTCAATCCTCTCTTGCAGCACCATTAGGCGCCTGATTTTCCTGAGACATTTGGCGATGGCTTTTGCCGTGCTGGGCTATGCCGCCTGCCTGCGCATTCGCAACCACGCCAGCGTTGAAGAGCTGTATCAGGAAAGTCCGATCAGAAACGCAGCGGGTACGAATGTGACTGTAACGACCGGAACGTGAGCCGGCCGACGCGATTCATCAATGATCGGAAGCATATCTTTGCCCTAGAGATCCACCCTCAACTCGTCCGCAGGCTCAGGGAGAGAGCGATCCAAAGAGCGCCGTAAAAAATGAGATCAATTCCGACAAAAAGCCCTATGACCCAAAGGCCCGACGCCGGCCATTGCGCAAGCACAAGCAGACCGAGGATGAACGTGATGATTCCGTCGAGGGCCTGCCACCCCCTTCCCGGCGTCGCGACCGCCACTGCGGCAATCAGCTGAAATATTCCGCTGACCAAAAACAGCGTTGCGATCAAAATTGTTATGGCCTCTGCGCTGATCAGCGGCCGCGTAATTAAGATAAACCCCGCTATTCCGAAAAGTATCGCGGACAGCAAATGATAGAAAAAGCCTGCCCAATGCCCAACGAGGATGGCTTGGCCGATTTCAATTGCCGAGGCGAATACGAGCAGCCATCCAAAAAATAACATAGTGGCGACTGTGGCCGCGAAAGATCTTGCGATCGCTGCGGCACCCAGTAGCACCAGCGCAACGCCGAGTGCCAAGAACCATCCCCAATATTGGACGATCTCATGGGGGACCTGGACTTGAAGTTCCTGGATATAGCTTGTCATACCGCTCTCCTCCGCTGCCTGTGCAATCGCCGGTCAGTATGCGCAGGCAGCTCTTTACGGCTCGCAGCTATCTCGCTGATCGGGTTATCAAGCGGGTTCTTTGAATTTCCTCAGCCTGAATGCGGCCCAGATATAGATCGCGCCGATCGCGATTGCGAACCAGGCGATCAACCAAATCAGTGCCAACGCACCTGCACCAGGGCGCGCAAAAGCAATGACGCCGAAGGCAACCAAGAGAACGCCGCTCAAGCCAAGCAGCCATTCCCCTTCAGCCTCGATGCGCAGCCGGAACGCTCCCCAAATATGAAGCACGCCGATGAAGATTGCCCAGCCAGCAATGAACCATAGGAGTATAAGCGCCGTCATGCCAGGCCACGCGAACGCCGCGATTGCAGCGCCTATGCCGGCGATACCGACGAGCGCCAGCCACCAGCGTGGCGCTATCTCGCTAATCCCTCCGGACACGGCCTCCCACAGCGCAAGAACACCGTCGAAAAGTGCGTAGATACCCCACAGCAAAGTAAGTGTCAGAATGGTTTCCCGCGGCCAGGCGAGCGCCAGGGCGCCAAACGCAATTGCAGCAATGCCCCGCAGCAACAGTAGCCACCAATTCTCTGCCAATGCGCGAAGAAGAGGCCGAAGGACAATCCTTTGAGCATCTGTGCTGGTCATTGTGCTCTCCTGTTGATTGCGCTTGATCTCCCAAGAACTCGCCTTTGCCGGCTGATCTTACCGGGCTGCCTGCTTGGCTGCCTCCGCTCGGGCAAGGACGGCGCCAAGCGCGGCGAGCCCCGCTTGTTCGACTGACGCAATGGCGTAATCGATCGCAAAATCCGCCTCCCACTGCAGCCGGTCGGCGCGTGCCTGCGCGCGCTTGGTGTCAATCTCATGAGCCGCGTGGGCGACGCCCTCCTTCAACGCAATCAGATCAGCCGCAATTTTCGCTTTGACCGTGCTCAAGTCGCGAGAGGCTGAATCGCCTGCCGACTTGACCTTTTGCTCAACTTTTTCAATGGCATTCTTTGTAGCAGCGTATGCCTCCTGCTGACGTGCGGCGATCTTCTCCCGGCCCTCCTTTTCCGCGGCAGCCGTTGCATCTTCGGCCTTCCTTGCATGAACCGCTAATTCCTCAAGAAGTTCAGAGAATCGCTTGGTCATGGTAATCCTCCTTCAAGAAAGAGCTATTCCAATGAGATTGAATGCCAGAAGTCCGGTGCTAAGTAATTGAGGGAGGTCAAGGCCGACCACTGGCCCCTAGATTCATAGGCGCCTTCTTCCCCAAATTTGAGGCAAGGAGCCCGTGATGAGCTAAGCCAATTTCGGCGAAGTGAAATCCGATGGCACGGCCGACCTTTACCGTTACCTCAGGGGGTGGCGCTTGAGTGGCACAAAGCCTGCGCATAGGATTGCTGGGGCGCGGAACAAAACGCCAAGCTTCGGCACGTTGGCGAGAACCGAATGTCTAAGGTCTCCGAATTGGAAGCGATATCTGCCGAGACGAAGCCCGCCGAACGGATTATCGCCCGGGCCATGCTCGTCGGCGACCGGATCGATGCGGCCGGCCTCGAGCGGGCCGACATGATCGCCGCGATTCCGCTGGCGCTGCGCCTCGGCCCGATGAAATTCGTGGCACTGTATCGCTTCGGCGTCGCGGTCTTCGCGGGCCTCACGAGCGCCGAAGAGACGAGCTTTCTTGAAAAGATCGCCGGCCGCGTCTCGGGCAAGCCCGACGGCAAGAATGAAGAAACCGCAGTGCTGGAGATAAGGCCGGATTATGAGGACCGCGTCGCGCCGGGCGGACCGGTCGAGATCCCGGATCTCTCCGCGGCGCGTTTTCTGGTCGTCGCCGACGTTCTGGCGAAATCCGTGTCGCTTGCAAGAGACGAGGCCAAGCTCGCCGGCGTCATCGACGTCATCGAGCCCTTCGCGGCGCAGCTTGCACGCACCGGCCGGGCGCCGTGGAACCGCCGCTCGATGCTGAAGCTGATCGGTCAGGCTCTGCTGGTGCAGCATCGCATCTCCGGCAGAGTCGCGGTCGAGGAAAAGCCCGACATTCTTTGGGACCGTCCGAGCCTGGAACGGCTCTATGCGCGGCTCGAAGACGAATATGAATTGAACGAGCGCGCCAAAGCGGTCGCGCAGAAACTCAATGTGATCGTCGAAACCGGTCAGGCTCTGACCGATATTTTCGATGTCGATCGCGCGACAAGGCTC
>JARLIV010000249.1 GCA_031291555.1 Methylovirgula sp.
CCTGTGAGGCGAACCACCTGCGCTGCCGGAACGCGGCGCGCCGGCAGCATGTAAGCGAACATCGCGCGCCGCGCAAGCCATTAGCAGGGCTTGGGGAAAAATCCCTTGGCGGGGAGGGGCGGGCGATCAGCCCGCCTTGCTCTTCTGCTTGCTCCGGTGCAGAGCGGCGAGCTTGTTGAGCGCCGCGATATAGGCCCGCGCCGAGGCGACGAGCGTGTCCGGATCGGCCCCGCGCGCCGTCACCGAGCGGCCGCCCTCGGCCAGTCTGACCGAGACTTCCGCCTGGGCGTCCGTGCCCTGGGTGACAGCATGGACCTGATAGAGTTCGAGCGTGGCCTCGTGCGGCACCAGCGCGCGGATCGCGTTGAAAATCGCGTCCACGGGCCCGTTGCCGGTCGCCTGGAAGGTCTTCTGCGTACCCTCGACATCGAGCGTCAGCGCCGCCGATTGCGGCCCGCCAGTGCCGGCCATGACGGTGAGCGAGACCAGCTTGATCCGCTCGTGCGCGCTGACCAGCTCGTCATCAACCAGCGCGATCAGATCCTCGTCGTAGACCGTCTTTTTGCGGTCGGCGAGGCTCTTGAAGCGGGTGAAGGCGTCCTGCAACGCATTCTCACCAAGTTCGTAGCCGAGTTCGCGCAGCTTCTCGCGGAAGGCATGGCGGCCGGAATGCTTGCCCATGACGAGCGAGCTCTTGCTGACACCGACGCTCTCCGGCGTCATGATCTCGTAGGTCTGGGCATTCTTCAAAATGCCGTCCTGGTGGATGCCGCTCTCGTGCGCGAAGGCGTTCCGGCCGACAATCGCCTTGTTGTATTGCACCGGGAATGAGCTGACGGCCGAGACGAGCTTCGAGGCGCGGGTCAGCATCGTCGAATCGACATTGCAGTAATAGGGCAGCCTGTCGGCACGCGTCTTCAGCGCCATCACGACTTCTTCGAGCGCGGCATTGCCGGCGCGCTCGCCGAGCCCATTGATGGTGCATTCGATCTGCCGCGCCCCGGCGGCGACGCCCGCGAGCGAATTGGCGACGGCGAGGCCGAGATCGTCGTGGCAATGGACCGAGAAAATGGCCCTGTCGGCATTCGGCACGCGGTTGCGCACCGCCTCGAACATGGCGGCATATTCGCTCGGAATGGCGTAGCCGACCGTATCGGGCAGGTTGATGGTCGTGGCGCCCGCCTTGATCGCCGCCTCGATGCAGCGGCAGAGATAGTCGATCGGCGTGCGTGTCGCGTCCATCGCCGACCATTCGACATCATCGACGAGGTTGCGCGCCTGCGTCACCGTCTTGGTGATGATTTCGAGCACGTCCTCGGCACTCTTGTTCATCTGGTGCTCGAGGTGGATCGGCGACGTCGAAACGAAAGTGTGGATGCGCGGCTGCGCGGCATGGCGCACCGCCTCGCCGGCGCGGGCGATATCGCGCTCGATGGCGCGGGCGAGGCCCGCGACCCGCGCGCGCTTGGTGCGTTTGGCGATCTCGGAAACCGCTTCGAAATCACCCTCCGAAGCGATGGGGAAGCCGGCCTCGATAATATCGACGCCCATCGTATCGAGCAGATGGGCGACTTCGAGCTTGGCTTCGAAGGTCATGGTCGCGCCAGGGCATTGCTCGCCATCGCGCAACGTGGTGTCGAAGATCAAAATGCGGTCTTTGTCGGCGGGCTTGGCGCCGCTGGCTTGCACGGAATCGTTCATTGGAGTGCTCGGATCTGAAATTGAAGAAAGGGCTTGGTGGTGCGACGCTCCCCTGAGTGCCCGGGCAAGGCCCGGCCGGCGCTCAGGGGCTGGTAAGCAGAAGCAGGCCGAGCGGCAGCGAAGCCGGCAAATCTGCCAAGCCCTCAAGCTGCTGATATTCGGCACACAGACCCACGCGAGCCTCTCGGAAATCGGTAATCTTGCTAATGTAGTGCAAGCGGGGGGCAGAGGCAAGCTGGCCGAAAAGGCAAGAAGGTGGCCCTCGAATCGCCTAAAGTCGCGCTATTATGATGCCGAGAGATCAGGGAGGCTTTTGCCGATGCGCTCCAGCTCGAAGCCCCAATCTCACGCGCGGCGGCCGCGGCTGCCTGAGGGTTTACGCATTTACGCGATCGGCGATGTGCATGGCCGCGCGGACCTTCTCGAACGGCTGTTCGATTTGATCGATGCCGATCTCGGTCGCCGGCCGGCGCCGCGCGCGCTCCATGTCCTGCTTGGCGACTATATCGATCGCGGCCCGGCTTCGCGCGCGGTGATCGACGGCATTCTCGCGCGGGCGGTGCAGTGTGAGCTTGTCACCCTGAAAGGCAATCACGATGCCTTTCTGCTTCAGGCGCTCGACGACCCCGCCACCATGGGCGACTGGCTGCTGATGCATGGGGTCGAGACTTTGGCCTCCTACGGCCTCACCTCGGCCAATGTCGCGGGCAGCCGCTTAAGCGATCTCGCGCGCGCCTTCGCAGCGGCGCTGCCGCCAAGCCATGTCGACTTCTTCCGCGGGCTCAGGTCATCGTTCCTCTGCGGCGATTTCTTTTTCGCCCATGCCGGCGTGCGGCCGGGAGTCGATCTCGCGCGTCAGTCGGAAAGGGATCTGCTGTGGATCCGGCAAGAATTTCTGCGTCACGAGGGCGATTTCGGCAAAGTCGTCGTGCACGGCCATACGCCCGTCCACAATGTCGAACGCCGCCGCAATCGCATCGGCATCGACACGGGGGCCTATGCCAGCGGCAAGCTCACGGCGCTGGTGATCGAGGGCAGCGATCTGCGCGTCATAGACACCGCCACGGCGGCCCTGCGCGCGGCTTGACGTAAGGGCAATCCTTGTTGGGGCAGGGCGGGGGCCCTAGCGCGCCGCGAAAGCCTCCCGCTCTTTGAGGAGCTTGGCCAGCAAAGACTCCTGCTCGGCGATGCGGTCGGCGGTGAGGGCATCGTCTTCGGCACCGGAATAGGCGGCGGCCTGCTCGGTCAACTCGCGGATATTCTCGCGAACAGCGGCGATCTCTTTGTCGAGAGCGGCGAGGGCGGCGGCGTTGGGCATTGCAGCTCCTTAATCAAGATTGCTGGCGGAACCTAGATCGCGATGCATTGCGCTTGAGTCAACCTCAATGCGCTTGACGCCCTTTTTCGCATCGCACTCTAGAGCTCGCCGGCTGGAGGGACGATTGACGTAAACGATAAGCCAAAGAGCACGGGGACATTGCCCGGAAATGCGATATTCTTCGAACTGTATTTTGACGGACGTCGATCCTCAATGCGCCAAGGGAGGTAAACATGAAGCCCAATGCCTTCGCTGTTGCCCTTAGTCTACTTGCGGCGATGATGATGATCGCCCCCGATATGTCGCAGGCGCGCGGCGGGCGTGGCGGCGGCGGCGGCCATAGAGGCGGCGGCCATCATGGTGGTGGCCATCACGGTGGCCGGCCCGGAGGTGGCGGCCACCATGGCGGAGGCCGTCCTGGAGGCGGCGGCCATCATGGCGGGGGCAAGCCTGGCGGTGGCCGGCCTGGTGGCGGGGGACACCACGGCGGTGGCTATCATGGCAGCACTTGGCACGGAGCCGGCGGCTGGCATGGTGGCGGCTATCACTGGCACGGCGGCTGGTATCGGCCGGTCGGCGCCTATTGGGGCGTCGGCGGTGCGATCGCCGCGGGTGCGGCCATCGGCTTTGTCAGCGCTGCGGCCGCGGCGTCATGGGCCGGCTCGCCGCCCGGCACCGGTTATTGCTGGTATTATACTGACCCCTCGAAGACCAAAGGCTTCTGGGACGTCTGCCCGCCCTGATTTGATTCACCGGGGATTGGGTTCACGCGGGAGCGCACCGTTACTGGCGCTCCCGTTTCGCTCGGCGTGCGTGATTTCATCTGCATATTTTTGCGCGGGCGGTCCCGCCACCCGCTGTTCACGCGGCAACGCGCGTCATGGCGCGTCGCAGCCGCGCGCCCAATGGGCCGAGAGCTGGTACGGACCGTCTGAGAGATGATCTCATAATCATTGGGGTTTTTCCGATTTTGCACCGCGCGCCAAAAGCCATCGGGAAAGTTTGCCCAAATGGCTTAGAATAAAATCCCATCGCCGCGTGCAAACTTTCTATAGCAATTATAATGGGTTAGGCGTTGCTGTTGCGAGTTTGCACTAGTCCAGAAAGAAGCCCTCCCATACCAATTGAAATGCAACGCATCGCATTTCGAACACGGCTTTCCTGGGGGGAAAAATGCTGTCGAGTCGGACGAGCTTCTATCTAACAATGGCATTAGCCTCCGCTGCGCTTTGCGCGCTGCCCGTGCCATCCTTCGCGCAGAGCGTGACATTATCCAGTGCGGCCACCCAGGCGAACGGGGAATTGCCGACGGTCGAAGTCGTCGCCACGACGCCGCTCGGCACCGGTACGAGCGCCCTGGATGTGCCGAGCGAGACGCAATCCATCTCTGGCGAGGAGATCGACAACCTCAATCAGCCCACCCTTCAGGATGCCCTTGAGCGCCGCACGCCGGGCGTTTCCGTCACCGACGAAATCGGCAGCCCCTTATCGCAATCTGTCGACTTCCGCGGCGAAACCGCCTCGCCCGTGCCCGGCACGCCGCAGGGCCTCGCCGTCTACATGAATGGCGTGCGCATCAACGAAGCCTATGGCGATGTCGTCAATTGGGATCTCATCCCGCCATCCGCGATCAGCCAGGCGCAGATCGTCACCGGCAATCCGGTCTTCGGTCTCAACGCGCTCGCCGGCGCGGTGGTCATGCAAATGAAGAACGGTTTCAACTGGCAGGGCACCGAGATTGATCTTCAGGGCGGCAGCGACTTCACCGCTCAAGGCTACGCCCAATATGGCATCCAGAAGGGCAATTGGGCCTATTACGTCGACATCGATGGCATCCGCACCAACGGCTTTCGCTATTTCGGCCAGTCGGACGCCGAGCGCGCCTATGGCGACATCGGCTATCGCGCCGAAGGCAATGAAGTTCATTTGAGCATGACGGGCGCGGCGGATGGGCTTGGCGTCGCTGGTACGACGCCGCTCGAACTCGCCCAGCAAAATCCGTGGGCTGTCTTCACAACCCCGCAGACGACCGACACGACCGCACAGATGATCACGCTGTCGGACGAATCGCACATCACGCCGACGTTGACGTTCAACGGCAACACCTATTTCCGCAACTACGCCCAGGCGCATGTCGACGGCAACATCAGCAGCTATTACCATTGCACCGCGGGTGCCGGCGATCTCTGCAATGGCGGTGCCGTCACCGGCGTCACCGACCCCGATCCGACGCAGCCCGACGGTCAGCCGATGGGCGAGATCGATCGCAACTGGACGCATACGCTGAGTACCGGCGCGACGGCGCAGTTGACCGACACCGACAAGATCTTCGGCCATAAGAACACCATCACCGGCGGCGTCAGCATCGACCATGGCTGGACGCATTTCGTCGGCAACAGCCAATTGGGCACGCTGCCGCCGGACTTCGTCGTTCAAGGCTATCCGGGCGCTTATATCAACGATATCGCGAACGGCATTGCGCCTGTCGGCCTCGACGCGCAAAATACCTATCTCGGCATTTATGTTCTCGACGATTTCGACATCACGGACAGATTGAGCCTCCACGTCGGCGCGCGCTTCAACGACGCCCAGATCACTCTGGCCGACCAGACCGGCACGAACCCCGATCTCAATGCCAACGACAATTTCAACCGGATCAATCCGGTCGTCGGCCTGACCTATAAGATCACGCCCGACATCTCCGTCTACGGCAGCTATTCGGAAGCTAATCGCGCCCCGACACCGCTAGAACTCGGCTGCTCGAACCCGGACCAGCCTTGCATCATCGACAATTTTCTTGTTTCCGATCCGCCGCTGAAGCAGATCGTCGCCCGAACCTTCGAAGCGGGTTTCAAGGGCAGCAATGCAATCGCTTGGGCGGCGGCGCCCGGACGGCTCGACTGGAGCATCAGCGCCTATCACACCGTGAATAGCAACGACATCTATAGCGTGCCGAGTCTCATCGATCCGACGCTTGGCTATTATACCAATGTGGGCAACACGCTGCGGCAGGGCGTCGATGTCGGCGCGACCTACACCACGGACAGATGGGACGCTTACGCCAGCTATTCCTACATCCAGGCGACATTCCAGTCGCCGATCCTTCTGTCTTCACCCAACAATCCTTACGCCAATTCCGCGGGCGAAATTCAGGTCGAGCCCGGCGACAATCTGCCCGGCATCCCGAACCACAAGTTCAAGGTCGGCTTCGATTACGAGGTGCTGCCAAAGTGGAAAATCGGCGCCGATCTCGTCTATCGCTCGAGCCAGTATTATTTCGGCGACGAGATCAACGCGTTGGGACCGATTTCCGGCTTTGCCACGCTCAATCTGCGCACCTCCTATCAGGTCAATAAGGACATCCAGGTCTATGGCCTTGTTAACAACGCGCTCGATTATCGCGCTGCGACCTACGGCACGCTTTGGGATACCGGTTCGACGACGAACCAGATAACGGGCGATTGC
>JARLIV010000250.1 GCA_031291555.1 Methylovirgula sp.
CGCCGCCTTGAAGGCGCCGGTGCGGTGCGCGCTGGCGGCTGCGACGAGGACGATCGCTTCCCCGACGCGGATCAGCCCGTAGCGGTGGACGATGAGCAGCGCATCAAGCGCCCAGCGATTTTCCGCCTCGGCGGCGACGCGCCCGATCTCGGCTTCCGCCATCTCCGGATAACATTCGATCTCAAGCGCCGCGAGCGTGCCGCCCTCGTCGCGGCAGAGCCCCGTGAAGGTGACAAGGGCGCCCGTCTCCGCGCCAAGGCCGAGCGCCGCCGTCTCCGCCGCGGCGTCGATGGGCGCCTCTTGAATGCGCAAAATGCGCCGCGTCATCTCAGCCGCCCGTCATCGGCGGGAAGAAGGCGACTTCCGCCGCGCCGGCGAGCGGCGTACCCGGCTTCACATGCTGGCGGTCGAGCGCGGTGCGGATCGCGGCTTCATTAGCGAAGGCCGCGGCATAATTTTCGCCGCGCTGCTTCAGCCAGGCGATGAGATCGGCGACGGTCGCGACGGAGGCCGGCGGCGCAATCTCCTCCTCGGTAAGCCCGACACGTTCCCGCACCCAGGCGAAATAGCGCGCCTTCATGGCTTTTCGTCCTCATCAACGAGGTGCTTTACGCCCGCCGTGAAATAATCCCAGCCGGTATAGAGCGTCAGGATCGCCGAGACCCACAGCAGGCCGAGGCCGATCTTGGTCGTGCCCGGCAGATAGGGCTCGGCGGCCGGCCCGGCAATGAGAAAGCCGAGCGCCACGAGTTGCAGAAAAGTTTTCCATTTTGCCACGCGGCTGACCGGCACGGAGACTTTCAGCTCGGCCAGAAATTCGCGCAGGCCCGAGACGAGGATTTCGCGGCACAGGATGACGATTGCCGCCCAGAGCGAGACACTGGCGATCGTATGGTCGGCGGCGAGCATCAGCAGCACGGCGGAGACGAGCAATTTGTCGGCGATCGGATCGAGCATGCGCCCGAGCGAGGATTGCTGCGCCAGGGCGCGGGCGAGATAGCCGTCGAGGAAATCGGTGATACCGGCGAGGATGAAAATCGCCAGCGCCGCCCAGCGCTCCGCGGCGACCTCAGGCCAGAACAGGCAGCCGACGACAACAGGCACGGCGGCGACCCGCCCATAGGTCAGAAGATTGGGCAGATTGAACCGTCGGCTTGAGCCGCGCGTGAGAGTGGAAACGGCCATGCTGGGAAGGAACATGCCGCAGAGCGAAAGGTCAATAGAGTCACGGTAATCCATCCGCGCGCCCGAGGGGAATTGAAGCCTCGCCCGCGCTCGCCGCCTGATATTCTGCCCACGCCTGCCGCAGGATTTGCACAGACGAGGTCAGAAACACGCCGGCCATAACGGCCGCGACCGCCAAATCGGGCCAGGCGGAGTGACTGTCCCAGACGCCGAGCGCCGCGAGCATGACAATCACATTGCCGATCGCATCGTTGCGCGAGCAGAGCCAGACGGAGCGGATATTGGCGTCGCCCTCGCGGTAGCGCATCAGCAGAAGCACGCTCGCCGCATTGGCGGCAAGCGCCAGAAGGGCAATGCCACCCATGACCTCAGCACGGGGCAGGGCAAGAAAAAATGCCCGGTAGAGGGTCGCGCCGAGCACCCAAAAGCTCATGACCACGAGGCTCGTGCCTTTTCCGAGCGCGGCCAGCGCGCGCGTCCTGAGCGAAGCGCCGATCACAGCGAGGCTTAGGCCATACGTCACCGTATCGGCCAGAAAATCGAGCGCATCGGCCTGAAGCGCCTGCGAATGCGCCAGCGCGCCGGCGGTGATTTCGACGGCGAACATCGCCGCGTTGATGGCGATGACGGTCCATAAAATGCGCTTATAGCGCGGGTTGAGCCCGTCGAAGCGCGGGGTGCCGCAGCATCCGCAGGCATGGTCGGAATGGGTCAAGGCCGCCTCTTTTTTTACATCGTGGCGATCCTACATCCTCTAGTCGCTAGAGGATCAAGCGATGAAGACTCCCGTGCCGATCGGCGCGCTCGCCCGCGAGAGCCGCGTGAAAGTGCCGACCATCCGCTATTACGAGCAGATTGGGCTTCTGCCCACGCCGCCGCGTAGCGGCAGCAACCGCCGTCTTTATACCGCCGCGGATGTCGCGCGGCTCGGCTTCATTCGGCATGCGCGGGAATTGGGTTTCGGCCTCGACGCCATCCGCGCTTTGCTCGCCCTGCAGGAGCGGCCGGAGCAATCCTGCGATGTGGTGGACTCCATCGCGCGCGCGAGGCTCGCCGAGGTCGAGGATAAGATCGCCAGGCTCAGCGCGCTCAAAGCCGAGCTGCAAAGGATGCTCGCGAGCTGTGTGCGCGGAAAGATCTCAGGCTGCCAAGTGATTGAGGCGCTCGCCGGTTACGCCCGCTCGCCGTGAAAGAAATCATAGACGAGCTTCGCCGTCGCCGAATTGATGCCGTCGACCTTTTCGAGATCGGTGAGGCCGGCGTGCGCCACCGCCTTGGCCGTGCCGAAGGCTTGCAGCAGCGCCCTTTTTCGCGCGGGGCCGATGCCGGCGATCTCGTCCAGCGGGCTGCGGGTGAATTCCTTCTTGCGGCGGGCACGGTGGGTGCCGATGGCGAAGCGATGCGCCTCGTCGCGCAGCCGCTCGACGAAATAGAGCGCCGGGTCGCGCGGCGGTAGCCGGAACGGCTCCTTGCGCGCGACGAAAAACGTCTCGCGGCCCGCTTCGCGGTCGAGCCCCTTGGCGATGGCGGCGATCGCGACATCGTTGATGCCGAGATCGGCGAGCACGGTGCACGCCGCCTCGAACTGGCCCTTGCCGCCGTCGATCAGGATCAGGTCGGGCCGTTGCGGAAAGGCGTCGGGATCCTGGTTGGCGCCTTCGTCCTCTTTGGCGAGGCGCGTGAAGCGGCGGCGCAGCACCTCGCGCATCATGCCGAAATCATCGCCCGGCGTTAAGTCTTCGCCCTTGATGTTGAAGGTGCGGTAATGCGTCTTCATGAAGCCCTCCGGCCCGGCGACGATCATCGCGCCGACGGCGTTCGTGCCCATGATGTGGGAATTGTCGTAGACCTCGATCCGCCGCGGCGTGTCCTCGATGCCGAAGGCTGTAGCCAAAGCGGCGAGCAGCCTCTCCTGGCTCGCGCCGTCGGCCAATTTGCGGCCGAGCGTCTCGCGCGCGTTCTGTGTCGCGTGATCGACGAGGTCTTTCTTTTCGCCCCGCTGCGGCACGGCGACTTCGATCCGGTGGCCGGCGCGCTCGGAGAGGGCGCGCTCCAAAAGCTCGCGATCTTCGATTTCGTGCGAGAGCAGGACCAGCCGCGCGGCGGGCTTGTCGGCATAGAATTGCGCGAGAAAGGCATCGAGCACTTCGCCTGGCTCGAGGCTTTTATCGGCGCGCGGAAAATAGGCGCGGTTGCCCCAGTTCTGATAGGTGCGGAAGAAGAAGACTTCGATGCAGAACTGCCCCGCCTCCTCGGCGATGGCGAAGACATCGGCCTCTTCGACGGAATGCGGATTGATACCTTGCGCGCCCTGGATGTTGGAGAGCGCGGTGATACGATCGCGCAGCCGTGCCGCGCGTTCGTAGTCGAGCACTTCGGCGGCTTCGTTCATCTCCTTGGCGAGCAGGTCGCGCACCGCGCGGCTCCTGCCGGAGAGAAACGCGCGGGCTTCTTCAACCAAAGCCGCGTAATCCGCCAAGCCGATCTCGCCGGTGCAAGGCGCGGCGCATCGCTTGATCTGATGCAGCAGACACGGCCGCGTGCGATTGGCGTAATAGGAATCGGTGCAGGAGCGCAGTAGAAAGGCGCGCTCCAGCGCGTTCAAGGTGCGGTTCACCGCCCAGACGCTGGCGAAGGGGCCGAAATAATCGCCTTTGCGGTCGCGCGCGCCGCGATGCTTCATGATCTGCGGCGCCGGATGGTCGCCGCTGATGAAGATATAGGGGAACGACTTGTCGTCGCGCATCAAGACGTTGAAGCGCGGCTTCATCTGCTTAATGTAATTGGTCTCGAGCAGCAGCGCCTCAGTCTCCGTCTCGGTCGAGACGAAAACCATTTGGGCGGTGAGCGAGATCATCCGGGCGATGCGGTTGGTATGGCCGCCGAGCCGCATGTAGCTCGCGATTCGCTTGCGCACGCTTTTGGCCTTGCCGACATAGAGCACCTCGCCATCGGCGCCGAGCATGCGGTAGACGCCGGGGCCAAGCGGAGCATGTTTCCAATTGGCCTTGATGACCTCGACGCCGTGCTGGAGCGCGCCGTCCGCCGATTCGTCCAGCACGATCGCCGGCTCGGCCGCGAGGGTTTCGGCGGCGTGGCTTTCGGGGCTGGGAGCCTCTGGCGTTTCGGTCTTGTGTCCGGGTGTCATCGCCCCTGATGTAGGCGGCTCGCGTGGCAAGGGAAAGCCGGATTCGGCTCGCGCTCGGCTGTCCCCGGCGCTGCTGCGGGCGCCGCGCGATTATGCTAAGGTTATGATCGCAGGGGGCTTTCTCCGCCGCCGCCGGCGTGTCTGGACCTACGGTTAAAATCAGGTTAGCTGTTGAGCCGAGCCTGCGGCCCAAGTTGGGCCGGCGACGGTACGCCCGCTGTTCCGGGCGAGGGGTGGTTGCCCACGTGGCCTGACGTTTGAGGCGATATGGATCGAAGCTTTGACGCGCGCGCTAGCGTTCGACGTCCGGCCGGGCCCACCCACGGCTGGCTGATCGGTGCGGCGCTCGCCTGCGGCCTCGGCCTCGGAGGCTGCGTTGAAGATAGTGCGCAAGCCCCACCGCCGCCGGCCGCGCCGCCTGCCGACAATATCGCCCGGCGGCCGGATGTCAGCCCGGCGGGCGCGACGGTGGGGATTGCCAGCATCGGCGGCGCTCCGGGCAGCCTCGACGACAAGTTTCAGGCGATGTTCACCGCCGCCGCCAAACGGGGCGACGTGTCAGTCGTCGACGGCGGCGATCCGAATTATCTCGTGCGCGGCTATCTGAGCGCCTATCCCGAGGGCGATAATGCGACGGCCGTATCCTATGTCCTCGACGTATTCGATGCGAAGAAGCAGCGCGCACAGCGCGTCGGGGACGAGGTCATCATTCGCGGTCAGGCGCCGGACCCCTGGTCACTGGTCAGCGACGACGTTCTCGCCGCCGTTGCGGCGAAAAGCGCGGCCAATCTCGCCGCGGTCATGACCAATACGCCGGAAGCCATTGCCGCCAATGCCGCGCCCGCAGCCCCCGGCGCCGCGGCGGCGCAAGTCGCCACGAATGCCAGTCCGCAGCCGGAAGACGGTCGGACCGTTGTGACGGCGACCGCACCCGCTCCCGCAGTGGCGCCGGCTTCGCCCCCGAGCAATGGCTACGGAGTGACCGCTCAGCGCTAGCCAGCCCTCCCCCGATGCGATAAGCACTCCGCGCCGATCGCTGGTTGCGCCGTCCTGCCGACCGCCGGGCGAAGCCGCGAATGAAGACCGTTAAGTGATGTCAGAACCACGAGGATAGCTCATGAATTTTTCGCAGATTGCTCGCCCGCTTTGTTTGACCGGTCTGCTTCTGGCTTCGTCCGCCGCTTTCGCCGGCCCTTCGCCGCAAGGCGAATGGCGCGTCGCCGATGGCACCGCGACAATCCGCATCCATCGCTGCGGCGGAGTTTGGTGCGGCAAGGTGGTGACGACGATCACGCCGGCCGGCAAGGACATCCACAATCCTGATCCGCACAAGCGCAGCCGCACCGTGCTCGGCCTCGAAGTGCTCTACGGCCTGCGCGCCACGGCCGCGAACGCTTGGACGGGCTATAGCTATAACGCGCAGGACGGCCAGACCTATACGATCACCGTTTCGCTCGCGAGCGAGAGCGCGCTGCGCGTCCAGGGCTGCGTGCCCGGCGGCGGCGCCTGCGGCGGCGAGACCTGGACGCGGACGCACTAGAGCGGGATGCGAAAAGCGGGGCCGGTTTTTTGCGCAATCCCACTCTAGACTGTTGGAATCGATCGCGTCACCCGCGTTTGGGTTGACTCAACCTAAACGCGTCGCACTCTAGCACCCCGTCAAATTCACTGGACCCAGCGGGGCCTCATCCGCCAATGTCAACTCCCATGAAAATCCTCGCCGGCAATTCCAATCTCGCGCTGACCACGGCGATCGCCGCCTATATCGGCGTGCCGCTGACCAAGTGTCAGGTCCGGCGCTTCGCCGATATGGAGATTTTCGTCGAGATTCAGGAGAACGTGCGCGGGCAGGACACGTTCATCGTCCAATCGACGTCCTATCCGGCCAATGATCACCTCATGGAAGTGCTGATCATGACCGACGCGCTGCGCCGCGCCTCCGCCCGGCGCATCACCGCCGTCATCCCCTATTTCGGCTATGCCCGGCAGGACCGCAAATCCGGCTCCCGCACCCCGATTTCGGCCAAGCTGGTCGCCAATCTGATTACGCACGCCGGCGCCGACCGCGTCATGACGGTCGACCTGCACGCCCTGCAGATCCAGGGCTTCTTCGACATTCCGACCGACAATCTCTTCGCCTCGCCGGTGATGGTGCGCGACATCAAGGAGCGCTTCGATCTCGCCAATATCATGGTGGTGTCGCCCGACGTCGGCGGCGTGGTGCGGGCGCGGGGCCTCGCAAAACGCATCAACACACCGCTGGCCATCATCGACAAGCGCCGCGAACGCGCCGGTGAATCCGAGGTCATGAACGTGATCGGCGATTGCGCCGGATATACCTGCATCCTGGTCGATGACATCGTGGATTCCGGCGGCACGCTGGTGAACGCCGCCGACGCGCTGCTCGCCAACGGCGCCAAGGACGTCTATGCCTACATCACCCACGGCGTGCTCTCCGGCGGCGCGGTGGCGCGGATCAGCAGTTCCTCGCTCAAGGAGCTGGTCGTCACCGACACGATCACGCCGACCGAGGCGGTCTTGCTGACGAAGAATATCCGTGTCCTGCCAATCGCGCCCTTGATCGGCGAGGCGATCGCCCGCACGGCGAAGGAAGAAAGCGTCTCCAGTCTCTTCGATTGAGCCTCGTAGCGGAATTAAGCATCCTTTCGCGGGGTTCTTTGCGCCGCGCCGGGGCAGCCACCATCTTCTTGACTTAAGCCTTCAAAATAGGGGAGTTTCCCCCGCCTTCCGGAGCCCCCAGGGCGTTCATGCGCAGCTATCTCGATTTCGAAAAACCGGTCGCCGAACTCGACACCAAGGTCGAGGAATTGCGCGCGCTCATCGCCGAGGGCGACAATGCCGCGAGCGAGGATCTGACGCGGCTCGAAATCCGCGCCGAACGGGCGCTCGCCGATCTTTATGCCAATCTCACACCCTGGCAGAAAACGCTCGTCGCGCGCCATCCGCAGCGGCCGCATTGCGCCGATTTCATCGCCGGGCTGACGAGCGATTTCACGCCGCTCTCAGGCGATCGCCTGTTCGGTGAGGATGCCGCGGTCGTCGGCGGCTTCGCGCGGTTTCGCGGCACGCCCGTCTGCGTCATCGGCCAGGAGAAGGGCAACGACACCGAGTCGCGCCTCAAGCGCAATTTCGGCATGGCTCGGCCGGAGGGCTATCGCAAGGCGGTGCGGCTAATGGAACTGGCCGAACGCTTTTCCCTGCCGGTCATCTCGCTGGTCGATACGGCAGGCGCCTTTCCCGGCGTCGATGCGGAGGAGCGCGGCCAGGCCGAGGCCATCGCCCGCTCGACCGACAAATCCCTCTCGCTCGGCGTCGCCAATGTCGCGGTCGTCATTGGCGAGGGCGGCTCGGGCGGCGCCATCGCGATCGCCGCCTGCAATCGCGTGCTGATGCTGGAGCACGCAATCTATACGGTCGCCTCGCCCGAGGCCTCGGCCTCGATCCTCTGGCGCGACGCCGCCAGGGCGCAGGATGCGGCGACGCATATGAAGATCACGGCGCAGGATTTGCTGCGCTTCGGAATTATCGATTCGATCGTTTCGGAGCCGATCGGCGGCGCGCATCGCGATCCCGCCGCGGCCGTTGCCGCGACCGGCAATGCCATCGCCGCGGCACTCGAAAGTCTCGGCAACATGTCGCCTGACGCTTTGCGTGAAGCCCGCGCGGACAAATTCCTGGCGATGGGCCGAAAGATTTAGACTCGGTTCAGTGCCGGAAATGCCGGGTGCCGGTGAAGATCATGGCGAGCCCGGCCGCGTCCGCTGCGTCGATCACCTCGCTGTCGCGTAGCGAGCCCCCGGGCTGGATCACCGCCGTCGCCCCCGCATCCGCCGCCGCCAGCAATCCATCGGCGAAGGGGAAGAACGCATCCGAGGCCACGACCGAGCCCTTCGCCAAGCTCTGCGAGAGTCCAGCCGTCTGCGCGGCTTCGAGCGCCTTCTGCGCGGCGATGCGTGAGGAATCGACCCGGCTCATCTGTCCCGCGCCGATGCCGACCGTCGCGCCGCCCTTGGCATAGACGATCGCATTCGACTTGACGTGTTTGGCGACGCGGAAGGCGAATTTGAGATCTTCGAGCTCGGCCGCGGTCGGCGCGCGCTTGGTCACGACTTTCAAATCCATGTCGTCAACGATCGCATTATCGCGGCTTTGGACCAGGAAGCCGCCGTTCACCGAGCGGAAGGTCAATTCCTGACGGCGCGGGTCGGGCAGGCCGTCGGTCAGCAGCAGGCGCAGATTGAGCTTGGTGCCGATGATCGCCCGCGCTTCTTCGCTCGCATCGGGCGCGATAATGACCTCGGTAAAAATCTTGATGATTTCCCGCGCGGTCTCGGCGTCGAGCGTGCGGTTCAGCGCGATAATGCCGCCAAAGGCCGAGACCGGATCGCTGCGCAGCGCGAGGCGATAGGCTTCGGTGAGGCTCGGCGCCTGCGCGACGCCGCAGGGATTGGCGTGTTTGATGATCGCGACAGCTGCGGTCTTTGAAGGCTCGAACTCGCTGACGAGTTCGAGCGCGGCGTCGGTGTCGCCAACATTGTTGTAGGAAAGCTGCTTGCCCTGAATCTGCTTCGCCGTGGCGAGGCCGAAGCTCGGCTGCGCATTGGCATAGAAAGCCGCCGCCTGATGCGGATTCTCGCCGTAGCGCAGGGTTTCGAGCTTACGGCCGCCGAAGCCGCGATAATCCGGCGCTGTCTCGCCGATCTGCGCCGCGAGCCAGTTGGAAATGCCGGCGTCATAGACGGCGGTGCGGGCAAAGGCCTTTTGCGCCAGGGCGCGGCGGAAGGCGAGGCGCGTCTTGCCGCCCTGCGCGTCGAGCTCGACGAGAAGCCGCGCATAATCGGCACTCTCGACGATCACGCTGACGGCATCGAAATTCTTCGAGGCCGCGCGGATCATTGCCGGACCGCCGATGTCGATATTCTCGACACATTCGTCGAAGCCCGCGCCTTTCGCCACCGTCGCTTCGAACGGGTAGAGATTGACGACGAGAAGGTCGATCGGCGCGATGCCATGCGCCAGCATGGCCGCCTCGTGCTCGGGATTTTCGCGAATGGCGAGCAGGCCGCCATGCACTTTGGGGTGCAGCGTCTTCACGCGCCCGTCCATCATCTCGGGAAAGCCGGTGAGTTCGGAAACGTCGCGCGCGGCGATCCCGGCGGCGACGAGCGCTCTATGCGTTCCGCCTGTCGAGACGATCTCGATATTGCGGGCGGCGAGCGCCTTGGCGAAATCGACGAGACCCGTCTTGTCGGAGACGGAGATGAGCGCACGGGCGATGGAGCGAAGTTTGTCGGACATTCAGCCTTCTCGGGAAGCTTTTTCAAGTCAGGCGCGGGGGCTTTAGCACGTCCGCACGGCACGCGGCAGAGCCGCTCTCGTCATGCCATCTCGGCAATTCGGCCAAGAGAGGCATTAAGAGAGGCATTAAGAGAGGCATCAAGCGCGGCAACCGGCCGCGCCAGCAGCATCGTTCCATCGTGGCCGGTGATCTCGGCCGCGATCAGCCGCCCCGCCGGCACGTGGCCAACCTGGACGCGGGTGAAATCCTCTGCCCGCGCGGTGCCGCCGCGCTCGGTCAGGAGGCTCAGGGTCCGGCCGGTCTGCGCATCGAGGTGGCGGGCGAGCGCGGCCGCTCCCGCCTGCCGCAAAGCCTTCGCCCGCGCGGCGATGACTTCCTGTGCGAGTTGCGGCATCTGCGCCGCCGGTGTGCCCGGCCGCGGCGAGAAGGGAAAGACGTGCAGATGCGTCAGCCCGCAATCTTCGACGAGCGCCAGCGTCTCGGCGGACATGGCCTCCGTCTCGGTCGGGAAGCCGGCGATGAGATCGGCGCCGAAGACGATGTCCGGCCGCGCGGCGCGGATCTCGGTGCAGAAGCGCACCGCATCGGTTCGGCTATGGCGGCGCTTCATCCGCTTCAGGATCATGTCGCTGCCGGCCTGCAACGAGAGATGCAGATGCGGCATCAGCCGCTTCTCGCTGGCGATGGCATCGAGCAGGGTGTCGTCGGCCTCGATGCAATCGATCGAGGAGAGCCGCAGCCGCGCAAGGTCGGGCGCGGCGCGCAGGATCGCCTTCACCAGTTTGCCGAGGCCGGGGCGCCCATCGATGTCGCGGCCATAGGCGGTGAGATCGACGCCGGTCAGCACGATCTCCTGAAAGCCGCGCGCAACACAATCTTTGGCGGCGGCGATAATCGCCTCCGCCGGCGTCGAGCGCGACGGGCCACGGCCATAGGGAATGATGCAGAAGGTGCAGCGATGATCGCAGCCAGTCTGGATGGCGAGAAAGGCGCGAGTATGGTCCTCGACAGCGCCGCGCACCGGGGGCGGGGCGGCGGGCGCGGCGAAAATATCGCCGACGGCGATGCGCCCGGCCGCATCGGGCCGGAAGGCTTCGGCATCCAGCTTCTCCGCATTGCCGAGCACTTTCGTGACCTCGAGCATGGCGGCGAAAGTCTGCGGCGCAGTCTGCGCCGCGCAGCCGGTAACGATGATCGTCCGTTCCGGCGCCTCGCGCTTCAGCCGGCGGATCGTCTGGCGCGCCTGCCGCGCGGCCTCGGCGGTGACGGCGCAGGTATTGACGATGACGAGATTGTCGCGGCCCGCCGCCTCGGCCGCGCAGCGCATGGCTTCGCCTTCGACGAGGTTGAGCCGGCAGCCGAAATTGACGATCTCGACCTTTGCTCGCGGCGCCGCGCTCACGCGGCATCCTCGAACCAGCGAGATTCCAGAATGGTCTCGAATTCCAATTCTACGGGGCCCGCCAGAACCACCTGATCGTCGCTCTCGCGCCAGGTGACGGTGAGATCGCCGCCCGGCAGGCTGACGATCGCATGGCGATCGGTGAGTCCCCGGCGTGCGGCCGCGACCAGGACGGCGCAGGCGGCCGAGCCGCAGGCATAGGTCAGGCCCGCGCCGCGCTCCCAGACGCGTACGACGATATGATTGCGGTCGCGTATCTGGGCGAAGGAGATGTTGGCGCGTTCCGGAAAGAGCGGATCATGTTCGAGCTCGGGGCCGAGGACCGACAGATCGTAGGCGTCGAGATCGTTGACGAAGAAAATGGCGTGCGGATTGCCGATATTGACCGCGGCCGCCAGCAGGGGCGCGCCGCCGGGTCCGATCGGGAAGGGGATCGCGGCCGTGTCGGCGACGGCCTTGGCCAGCGGGATGTCCTGCCAGCCGAACTTGGGCCGGCCCATCTCGACCGAGAAGCGCCGCTCGCCGTCGCGCCGGCAGGCGAGGACGCCGTTGCGCGTTTCGACCCGCAGCGTCTCGTGCGGCGTGTCGCGCATCAAGGTCCAGGCGACGCAGCGCGTGCCGTTGCCGCAGGCCCCGGCCTCGCTGCCGTCGCGATTATAGATGCGGACATAGGCTTCGGTGCCGGCCGAGGCCGGCGCATGCAGCACCATCAGCTGGTCGAAGCCGAGGTCCGGCGCCTGGGCGATCGCGCGCACGCTCTTGGCATCGAGCAGATAGGCCGAATCGCGCAGGTCGAGGACCACGATCTCGTTGCCGAGGCCGTTCATCTTCGTCACCGATCTGCGCGCTAAGGGATGCATCGGGTCAACTCGCCATAACTTTGCGCTTCATATAGGACAAAGCTCCGGCAGAGGCCAAGGATTTGCCGGGCACAGTATCATCGGCGGCGGATTTGCGCACGGAGACGGGCGGATGAGGGGTTTTTGGGTGGGGTTCGCTCTCGCGACAGCGTTGGCCACGGCCGCCGCCGCGATGCCAGCCTGGGCGCAGACACAGACGTCGCCGGCCCCTCCGGCCGCCTCAGCGGCTGCTCCCGCCCCAGCCGCTGCCGCGCCGGCGGCCAAGCCGCAAACGGGCCCGCCAATGCCCGCCAGTCCGTCGCCGCCCGCCTCAAAGCCCGCGCCACAGCCGGCCGCGACCACGCCGCCGCCCCCGCCCCCAGGGCCCCC
>JARLIV010000048.1 GCA_031291555.1 Methylovirgula sp.
CCGACCGCGCCGCCGCCGCTGAAGCCTGCTCCGAGCTCGCCTATGGCGCGGAGATGATGGGCTTCGACTCCCTGTCAGAGCACCTGAATACGCTGGCCGGCCTTGCGGCTGCCGAACCGCCCGCACGGGCGCGGATCGTTGGCCTCTGCGGAGACGTCTACGAGCAGGTGAAAATCATTGAGGAATTGACCGGCCATCGCTCCGGCGCCGATGTGCTTGCGGCCTCGCTGGCGCGGCGGTTGAAGCCAGATTACGCGGCGGGTCTCGACGCACTGGCGGTCACAGCACGGCGCGATCGTCCCGCCGACGCGGCTAGCCTGTTGGCCGCGGCAGAGGCCGTGCGGGCACTGGCCGCCTGCCAGGGTTTCGCGCAGGCTGGGCGACTTCTCATTCTGCTCGAGGAGAAAGCCCGCGGCGTCAGCGGATCGGACCTTTCCGACCACGACGCCTTGCTTGACCTCGTCCTTGAGACCACCGCTCAGTTACAGGCCGCCGACGCCGAAACCGACATCGCGGCGCGCCATGCCGACGAGCTGGCATCGCGCTGGGAGGCGAGTCTGCGCGGCGCGGACGAGGCCGTGCCGGAGCGCGCCGCGATGACACCTCTCAGCCGGGAGCTTCTGGCGACGCTGTCGCCGGAGCAATTGGCGAAGATCGAGCGCGCCATCGCCGACGGCCAGCAGGCCTTCGAACTGCTGCTCGATCTCGAAAGCCACCCCGAGGTCGCCGGCGACGTGCTCGCGTGGCTTTCGACCGCGGTGCAGGCGATCACCAGCCGTACCGCGCACCGGCGCGGCGCCGGCTGTTTCGAGTTCCTCATCGTCACGGAACATCCGCTGAACTGGGTTCAGGCACAGCTCGCCGCTCTCGACCCTGAGCAGGTATGTTTGCGTGGCGTCAAAACGCACGGCGAGTCATCGGCGCAAGGCGGTATGGCGGGCGGCGATGCCCCAGCCGCGCCGTCACGGGCGCCGCTCATCCGCGTACCGAGCGAGAAAGTCGATGATCTGATGGCCGAGATCGGCGAGATGCGCTCGGCGCTCGCGGCCTTCGCCGACATCCTGCAGCACGGCGCGCTCGCCAGAGCCCTGCGCGAGGTTCGCCGGGGCGACGCGCGCGGCATGGGCGACGGCGCGGACTGGTACGACCATCGCGACGCGATCGGCGCGGATTTGCGCGATCTGCGCGACCTGCACAACACGCTTGAGAGCGCGCATCGGCGGATCTGGAGCGCCGGTCTGCAATTGCGGGTCATCCCAGTCGACGGGCTATTCGGCCGGCTGTCGCGCGCCGCGCGCGACCTCGCCGAGAAGCTGGGCAAGGAGATCGGCGTCGTCGCCGAGGGGCGCGAAGTGCGCATCGACAAGAGCATGGTGGACGTGCTCATCGATCCGCTGATGCATATGGTCCGCAATGCTGTCGATCACGGCATCGAGGCGCCGGCGGCACGTACCGCGGCAGGCAAGCCGCGCCGGGCGACGCTCACCATCGCTGCAGCGGAGAATGGCAACCGCATCGAGATCGTCATCGCCGATGACGGCCAGGGCCTTGACCACTCACGGATTGCTGCGAAGGCGGTTCACCTCGGCCTGATCTCCGCCGCCGGCACGGGCCGGATGACGGACGAGGAGATCAGCGCGCTGATCTTCCGGCCCGGGTTTTCGACAGCCGCCGCCGTGACCGAGATTTCCGGGCGCGGCGTCGGGCTCGATGTGGTCGAGACGACGCTGCAACGGCTCGGCGGCACGATCGATGTGCGATCCGCACCAGGGGCGGGCACAAAATTCACGCTGAAGCTGCCGATCTCCGCCGCTCTGCTGCGCACCCTGCTCGTCGAGGTCGGCGGACAGGTCTTCGCGTTGCCGGAGCGGCAGGTCATCGCCGTGCGGGTGCCAGCGGAAAATGAAATCGAACACGTGGCAGGCCAAAGTTTCATCCTCCATCGCGGGGCTGCTGTGCCGGTGTACGATCTCGCGTGCGCGCTCGGCTTCGATACTGCCGGTACGGCGCCGGTTACGGCGGGACATCTTGTGATCGTCGCCGTCGGCGCGCGCATATTTGGCCTCGGCGTCGATCGGGTGCTGCGCTTTCAGGACCTGTTCCTAAAGGAACTGCACCCGGTCCTCGCCGCGATCCCAACCATCGCCGGCACATCGGTTCTGGGCGACGGCCGCCCCGTGCTCGTCCTCGATGCGGCGCCGCTGGCGAATCCCGAGATGGGCCGCGGCACCGCACCCCATTAAGGCAGGCCGATGCTGGAAAATCGCTATCTTCTCTGCCGAGTCGAACGCTACGCCGTCGCCATCGGCATCGACGCTGTCCGGCATATCGGCGGGTCGGGGACGGCGGCGCCCGATCGCGGGCCAACACCGGCGTCTATCGACCTGCGCGCCCTGTTGCAGGTTCCGGCTCACGGACCGGGCGTCGCCGTAGCTCTGCGCATCGACGGCACGGATGTTTCGCTGACCGTCGAGGCCGTGGCGCATATCGAAACAATCGCGCAGAGCGACTTTGCGCCGCTGCCACCGGTGTTCGAACATGCCCGTTTGCTTTTCGACGGCGCCTGCCGGCGCGCCATCGGCGAGCAGCATCCGCTCCGGCTGAGGCTTCAGCCGGTCGCCGCGCCGGCTTTCGCGCCGTTGTAGCGGACGACTAGAAGCGTCACGTCGTCGGCCATCGGCGTGAGCGCGATATAGGCATCGACATCGGCGACGACTGCCGTCAGCACCTCGGTCGGATGTTCGCCGGCGTAGCACGCCAGCGCCGCGGCGAGCCGCGGCTCGCCATAAAGCGCGCCCGACGCATCGACCGCCTCGGTGACGCCGTCGGTGTAGCAGACCAACGTATCGCCCGGCGCCAGCGCCGCGCGCTGCGTCGGATAAAGCGCATCCTCCATGACGCCGAGCGCGAGAGCACCCGCGCCCGCCAGCGCATGCACTTTGCCGCCGGCGCTGAGAACATAGGGCGGATTGTGGCCGGCGTTGGCATAGACAATCTCGCCCGTCTGCGTATCGAGAACCCCGTAGAAGGCGGTCGTGAACATCAGCGACGGATTGTCGATGCACAGCATCGCGTTGACGATGCGCAGGCACTCGCCGGGCTGCTCCAGTTTCTCCGCGGCGGCGCGCAGCAGCGTGCGCGTCAGCGTGATAAAGATCGCCGCGGGCAGGCCCTTGCCGGCCGCGTCGGCCACCACGAAGCCGAGCCGCTCGGGCGCGAGCAGGAAGAAATCATAAAGATCGCCGCCGACCTCCTTCGCCGTCACCATGCCGGCATGCAGATCGAACTCGCGCCGGTCGGGGAAGGGTGGAAAGTCCTGCGGCAGACCAGAATATTGCAGGCTGGCGGCGAAGTCCCATTCTGCTTGCTTGGCCGCCATCCGGTCGCGGGTGCGCAGCACGTCGAGCGCGAGATTGAGCTGCAGGTTGCGGTCTCCGAGCAACTTCGCCTGTTCCGCGTCGCGCACACGTAACCGCTGCGCAATTTCTTCGAGCACCTCTACGGGATCACCATCCGGATCATCGAGCGCTGCGAGGATTTTTGCGCGCGGTCCCGCCTCCAGAATTCCGGCGAGAGAGAGCACCGCTTGGCGGAGGCGGTCGGAGGCGGTCATCGTTGCGGCCCGCTTGCGGAGGTCATTGGCCCTGTTCACGCCCCTGCGCGCGCCGAGCCACGGCGGCGACGTCGAGCGGCGGCAGCCCGAGCGCGGCGCGCACGACGGTCAATATCTCGTGGCCGCGCTTTGCCTTGAGATCGAGGCTGATCGCGCCGGACGGCTTGGCAATCACGTCGAAGGCGCCGAGGCGGCGCGCTTCGAGCGCCGCGGGAGAGCCGAGCTGGGCGACCGAGGAGAGGATGACGACCTTGGCCTTGCTGATGAGCTTCAGCCGCTTCAGGGCGCTGAGCCCGTCGAGGCGCGGCATTTCGATATCGAGCAGAATGACCGCCGGCTTCAGGGCTTTCTCCTTCTCGAGCGCGACCTGGCCATCCTCGGCCTCGCCGACGATCTCGAGATCCGGGTCCACGGTGAGAATCTGCCTGATGATGTTCCGCATGAAACCGGAATCATCAACGATCAGGAGTGGGTGGGCCATGAATTATCGCCTTTGCTGGCCGGATTGGCGGAAAGCTGCAGCACCATCTTGAGATGGTTGCGGCCATCCGAGCGATGGTAGTTCAACCGGTTCATTACGGTGCGGATGATATGTATGCCGAGGCCGCCGATCTTCCGCTCTTCGAGTGGCAGGGTCAGGTCGGGCTCCGGCTGTGCAAGCGGGTTAAACGGGATGCCGTTGTCGATGATCTCCACCTCGATCATATCCTGTCTAAGCGAGATTGAAACATGGATGTCGCGCGGTCGCGCGTCGGGGAATCCATAGGAGATGATGTTGGTCAGCATCTCGTCGCAAGCGAGCTGGAGGTGAAATACGGCCGCCGCCGGCAGCCTGTGGCGCGCGGCAAAATCCTCGATCCGCGAGAGGATGTCCGAGATCTGGCCGAGGCCTTCGATGCCGGCTTGCAGATGATCGCCCACGGCCGGCCTCGCGGCTTTCTTTCGACTCGGGGTTGCCGGCATCTTCGGCTGTTGAGAGAACGCGCGGTTCAAGAAGCTTAGCGGAACGGCGGCGGACCGGCAATTGCGAGCGCCGATGCCGGCATAGGGCATGTGATCCGCCCCAAAAAACAACGGCCGCTCTACGCGGCCGTTGCCAAAGTCCGAAGACTAAAGTCCGAAGATCAATCGTGCCGGGCCGATTGGAGCGGTGTGCTCTCGGCGAGGACGCGATCGAACCGCGCGCCGCCGACCTTTAGCCTATGCGGGTGGGCCACTGCCGTATGAACGCGATAATGGCCATGCGCGCCATTCGCCGACCATTGGCCGGCATCGGCATACCAGGCGCTCGCGCCCGGGGTGGTTGCCGGCGCCTCGGCCGAGGCCATTGCGCGGCCGCGGCCGAGAATGGCGATCCGCAGCGCGCCGGTGCCACGCATACCGATGGCGAAAGCGGCGCCGCGCGCGAGATCAAGGCTGCGGCCACGCACGAAGGGGCCGCGATCGTTGATCCGCACGATGACGCTGCGGCCGTTGCGGGGATTGGTCACCTGCAGCCGCGTGCCAAAGGGCAGCGTGCGATGCGCGGCGGTGAAACCATTCGGATTGAAACGTTCCCCCGAGGCCGTCCGGTAGCCGGACTGATAATAGGAGGCGTAGATCAAAGAACCGCCGGCGGGATAGGTATGGCGGAAGGATTGTGCGTGGGAAGCCTGGGTACAAAGAGCGGTAAACGCGATTACTGACACCGTTACTTTTGAAACCTTCAACACATTACCCTTTCTGTGGTTGCAGATGGGCCGTATTGATTGTCATAATGTGTTCATAGATTGCGGCCGGTGCGGCGATAGTGTGGTATATGTTCCAAGGATTGGTCAAAACGTCGCAGCATAATGTGTCTGGCGCGCCGGATTTGCGTCATATTGCCTGAAAGTGCGATGCCTATGCACCGCTAGACGATCTTCTACTTCCTCAGTTTGGCGGAGATGCTTATGACATTTTGGGCGATATTGGCGGCTGCTCGCGCTTAAACCATTCACAGCCGCGGCTCTTCGTGCGGACGCGTACGCCTGATCTGGGGCGCGCTTGATCCGCGGCGCGTTATGTCGGGCTGCCGAGCGGCTATCTTGCGCCGCTGGAGAAGCCGGACGAATGGCCGTTTGGTGCGAAGCTTTCTTCAGGAGAACTGCCTGACGCGCGCGGCTTAAGCCGTGGCTGTCAAAGAATATGCGCGCGGGCTCTGGCGGAGGGAGCGGGATTCGAACCCGCGATACGGTTTCCCGTATACACACTTTCCAGGCGTGCGCCTTCAACCACTCGGCCACCCCTCCTCTCGTCTCGCCCGCGGCGGGTGGCGATCCGCCAAACGATTACGATTGGCGCGCACTATAGTCGGCAAAGCCCGGAGCGCAAGCAGACTTGCCACAGCGATGCGCCGCGCATAATTCAGACGAATTCGCGGTGTATCGGCGGCGACGCGCTCCCACCCGATTTCCACGCGGCCTGCGGCACTGGTCTTTCATGTTCCGGTTCGTTCTTCGTCTCCTCGGCCTGCTGCTCCTCGCCGGCGCCTTCGCGGCGCTGGTCGTCGACGGCACGCGCAGCATCGCCGGCGGCGCATTGGCCCTGACGCCGCTGGCGCAGACGCTCACCTGGCTCTCGCCGCAGAAATACGCCGCCCTGAAGCCGGAGCTCCAGCACCACGTCCCGCATTTTGTCTGGGATCCGCTGATCGTCCATTTGCTCACCGCGCCGACCTCGCTCGTCGCCGGGGCGCTCGGGGCGCTGGTCTTGCTCG
>JARLIV010000251.1 GCA_031291555.1 Methylovirgula sp.
GCCGAAGCCGACCGTGACGAGTAGGACGATCCAGACATAGCGGCTCTCGAGATTGGCCCAGAGCAAAGTCGAGACGATGAGGCCGGAGAGGATCATGAGCCCGCCCATCGTCGGCGTGCCCTTTTTCGTCAGAAGATGCGATTGCGGCCCATCCTCGCGGATCGGCTGACCCTTGCCCTGCTTGAGCCGCAGAGCCGCGATAATGCTTGGCCCGAAGAAGAAGACGAAAAACAGCGCCGTCGCTGTCGCGCCCGCCGTGCGGAAGGTGATGTAGCGGAACAGATTCAGCGGGCTGAAAATATGCGTGAAATTCGTGAGCCAAAAAAGCATTCTGAAATCCTATGGGCTGCCAGTCTCGGCGGAATAGCGGGATTTAAGGGCCGCGACGATGGCGCTCATGCGGCTGGCGTTCGAGCCCTTGACGATCACGAGATCACCGGCACGGACGGCGGCGAGAACGATATCTTCAAGCGCCGCCGCGCTCTCGCACCAGGCGCCCTTCCTGTTATCCGGCAGAGCGTCGAAAAGCTGCTTCATCAGTGGGCCTGCGGCGAAAACGAGGTCAATGTTGTTGTTAGCGATGTCGCGCGCCAGCGCGGCGTGGAGTTCCGGGCCCTGCGGACCGAGTTCCAGCATATCGCCGAGAACAGCGATGCGCCTTGCCGCCGGCAGGCTGCCGACGAGCACTAGCGCGGCGCTGGTCGAAGCCGGATTGGCATTATAGCTTTCGTCGATCAAGGTGAAGGGGCCATCTTCGGCCTTGAGATCGAAGCGCCGGCCGCGGCCGGCCGGGACTTCGAAGCTCGCCAAAGATTCGGCGGCCTGCCCGAGATCGAGGCCGAAGGCCTGCGCCGCGAGCAGGACGGCGAGCGAATCGAGCGCGATATGCCGCCCGGGCGCGCCGAGGCGATAGGTCAGATCGCGCCCGGCGACGCGCGCGGTGACGATGGCATAGGTCTCGTGCGTCTCGATATCGACGAGACGCGCGTCGGCCTGCGGTGCAGCGCCGAAGGTCGCGATATGTCCGGCTCCGGCCGCGCGCGCGGCGGCATCGAGCCGCTCATATTGCGCGATATCGGCGTTGAGGATCGCGACGCCGCCAGGCACGAGACCCGAAAAAATCTCCGCCTTGGCGTCGGCGATGGCCTCGACGGAGTCGAAGAATTCGAGATGCACCGGCGCGACTGTGGTGATGATCGCCACATGCGGCCGCGCCAGCGCGGTCAGCGGCAGAATTTCGCCGGCATGGTTCATGCCGATCTCGATGACGCCGAAGCGCGTCTCGCGCGGCATACGCGCTAAGGTCAGTGGCACGCCCCAATGGTTGTTGTAGGACGCGACGGAGGCATGCGTCGCCCCCGCTTGCGAAAGCACATGGCGTAGCGCCTCCTTCGTTGTCGTCTTGCCGACCGAGCCGGTGACAGCGACGATCCGCGCCGGCGTGCGCGCGCGGGCGGCGGCGGCAAGCCCTTCGAGAGCGTGCAACACATCATGGACGACGTAAAGCGGCCCGGCACCCTTCAGCGAATCGACATGGTCTTCATCGACCACTGCGGCCGCCGCGCCCTTGGCGAAGGCAGCGGCGACGTGATTGTGCCCATCGCTGCGCTCGCCCTTGATGGCGAAGAAGAGATCGCCCGGCACCAGCGTGCGCGTGTCGATCGAAATGCCGAAGACGGGCTGCGGCATGGGACCGCTGAGCCGCGCACGCAGCGGCACGAACAGCGCCAGCGGCATCCACAAGGGTTCGACATAAGCTTCCGCCGCAAGCGGGTTTTCCTGCGACACGTCCAGATTCATGCCGCGGAAACTCCCAAGGCTGCGCGTACGCTCTGCTGATCGGAAAACGGCAGCACTCTGTCACCGACGATCTGGCCCGTTTCATGGCCTTTGCCGGCGACAAGCAGCACGTCGCCCTCGCCGAGCCGGGCGACACCGGCGGCAATCGCCTGCCCCCGGTCGCCTATTTCCTCGACTTTGGCACCAGGCACCGCGCACGCGCCAGCGAGAATTTCGGCCCGGATCTGCGCCGGATTTTCGGAGCGCGGATTGTCGTCGGTGACAATCACCTCGTCGGCGAGCCTCGCCGCCAATTCGCCCATGATCGGCCGCTTGCCCTTATCGCGGTCGCCGCCGCAGCCGAAGACGACAATGAGCCTGCGCCGCGCCAGCGGCCGCAGGGTGCGCAACACTTTGTCGAGCGCGTCGGGCTTATGGGCATAATCGACGAAGATCGGCGCGCCGTCGCGTCGGCCGATGAGTTCGAGCCGGCCAGAGGCGCCTTGCAGATTTTCCAGCGCAGCGAAGACGCGCTCTGGCGCGCCGCCTGTCGCCAAAGCCAGCCCGGCGGCGACAAGCGCATTCTGAACCTGGAAGTCGCCGGCGAGCGGCAGATGCACGGAATAGGCTTTGCCCGCATGTTCCAGCGTGAGCGCAGTCGCGAAATTTTCGGGCGCGACACGCACCAGCTTGATGGCCTCGCCTTTTCTGCCGACCGTGAAGAGACGCAGGCCACGCGCGGCACAGGCCGCGATCACCTTGTCCGCGACATCGCTGTCGGCTTCGATCACCGCCGCCTGCCCCTGCGTAAGCAGCGTGTCGAACAGGCGCAGCTTCGCCGCAAGATAGGATTCCATGTCCGGATGGTAATCGAGATGGTCGCGTGACAAATTGGTAAAGGCGCCGGCCGAGAGCCGCACGCCATCGAGCCGGCGCTGATCGAGCCCATGCGAAGAGGCCTCGAAGGCGAGATGCGTGACGCCGTCCTGCGCCAGTTCGTCGAGCGTCTTGTGCAGCGAGATCGGGTCCGGCGTCGTCAGCGAGCCATAGACTTCGCCGGACGGCGCGACGAGACCGATGGTGCCGAGCGAGGCGGCGCGATGGCCGAGCGCAAGCCAGATTTGCCGGGTGAAGGCCGCGACCGAGCTTTTGCCGCTCGTGCCGGTGATGGCAGCGATGGTCGCCGGCTGCGCCGGATAGAAGCACGCCGCGGCGAGCGCCAAGGCCCGGCGCGCGTCCGGCACTTCGATGAAGACCGCCGGCGCCACATCGCTCGCGCGCTGGCCGATGACGGCGACGGCGCCGCGCGCCACCGCCTGCGCCGCAAAGACGGCCCCGTCGGCTTTGGTGCCAGGCAAAGCGAAAAAAGCGAAATTCGCGCCCACGGTGCGGCTGTCGGCGCTGAGGCCGGCAATCTCCCGCGCCGCCAAGACTTCAGCCAGCGCCGCCTCAGGCAGAAGATCGCCGAGGCGCATCAATGGCTCCCGAGGACGACGGCGGAATTGGCGGCGCTATAGCCAAGCTGGGCGAGCAGCGGGAAGGGCTGGCTCGGCGGCGTAAACCGCGGCTCGATCCCCAGCAGCGGGCCGAGGCGGGTAATAATCTTGCCGGCGACGGCGCCGGAGTTCCACGCCGCGGTGTGAAATCCGTAAGTTCCGGGAATGGCTTGCGGCTCGTCCAGCATCACGAAGAAAAGATACTTTGGCTTGTCGGCCGGGACAATCGCCATGAAGGTCGTCAGAACTTTGTCGTTCGAATAATGGCCGTGGATGATTTTGTCCGCGGTGCCAGTTTTTCCGCCGGCGAAATAGCCGTCGATATTGGCATTCTTGGCGGTGCCGATCTCGGCGTTGAGACGCATCAAATAGCGCAGGCTCTCGGAGGTCTCCGGCTTGACCACCCGCACGGCGTTCGCCATCGCATCCGCTTCGCCGCGTTTCAGAAACGTCGGCTTGATCATATAGCCGCCATTGACAAGCGCGCCGACCGCCATGAGCGCCTGTAATGGCGCCACGTTCAAGCCCTGGCCGAAGGCAATCGTCATCGTGTTGAGCTCGCTCCACTTCTTCGGCACAAGCGGCTCGGCGGACTCAGGAAGCTCCGTCCGCAAGCGGGCCAATTGACCCATCTTGGCGAGGAAGGCCTTATGCCCGTCGACGCCGACCATCATCGCCATGCGCGCCGTGCCGATGTTCGACGAATAGGTGAAGACTTCCGGCACCGCCAAAAAGCGATGCTGCGGCTCGAAGTCGTGGATGGTGAAACGGCCGTAGCGCAGGGATTCGCGCGCATCGAGTTTGCTGTTCAGCGTCACCTTGCCGGCATCGAGCGCCATGGCGATCGTCAGCGCCTTGAAGGTCGAGCCCATCTCGTAGACGCCAACCGTCATCCGATCGATCCGGTGCGGGTCCAGCGCATCGACGGGATTGTTGGGGTCGAAGTCCGGCAGCGAGGCCATGGCGATCACTTCGCCCGTGGTAACGTCGAGGATGGCGGCGGCGCCGGCCTTGGCCTTGAATTTCTCGATGCCTTTGGCAAGTTCGTCGCGAACGGCATAGGTCGCGTTGAGATCAAGCGAGGTGACGATCGGCTTCAGATTTGAAGGCGTGAGGTTGAAACCGGCGCTTTGCAGCGCCGACAGCCCCTGCGCGTCAATATATTTTTCGAGGCCCGAGATGCCGACGCCATCGATATTGGCATAACCCAGCACATGCGCGGCGATCGGGCCATTGGGATAGACGCGCTTGTTCTCTTGCATGAAGCCGATGCCCGGCAGGCCGAGGTGGTAAACGGCCTGCTGCTGCGCCGGGGTAACGGCACGCTTGACCCAAATGAAGCCCTTGTGCGAGCCGAGCTTCTCGGTCAGCTCACGGATGCTGAGATCGGGGAAGATCGTCGAGAGCTGGTCGACCGCCTCGTCGCGGTCGATGATCCGGCGCGGTTCGGCAAAGACCGATGTCACCTTGATATCGGTCGCGAGCACGGCGCCGTTACGATCGAGAATATCCGGCCGCGCCGCGGCGACCGTATCGGAGGCGGCCTCATGCGTCTGGCGCAATTCCGGATGCATCGCGAAATAGATGAGCTTACCGCCGATGATGCAGTAGACGAGCGCGAAGCCAAGGGCGATGAGCCGGATGCGCCGCGTGCTCTTATCGAGCTTTGTCGTCAGCAGCATGGAGAGGAGGCCGCGGCCGCGCTTCGCCGTGGCCCGCACATTGGCCATAATTTCCTCGGGCAGATGGTCGTCGGCGTTCATCATCGCGTCAGTGACTTCCCGGGGTGGTTGGGCTTCCCGGCGTGATCTGCCCGGTCGCCATCGGATCGATCGGGGTATTGGTCGGGTTCTGGACACCCAGCGCGTCGAGTTTCTGCCCGATCTCGTCTTGCCGCGGCCCCTTGTCGGGCAATCCGGTGACGGGCACGATCTGCGTCAACGCCGGCGATTGCAGCGTAAGGAATTGATCGGCCAAAGCCTGGATGCGCTCGGGGCGCGAGACATGCTCCCACTCTGCCCGCAACATGCCGATCGCGTCAGTTTCGGTCTGCAGCTTGTCGCGCAATTGCACGATCTTCTCGGCGCGGAACATCGTCTCGTATTTCACCGAATAAGCGAAGATCGCCGTGCCGACGAGACAGGCGATGGCGAGCACGTTGAGCAAACGGATCATCTGCCCCTCCGTGTTTGTTTTTGCGGCAAGCACGCGAGCGAAATAAGCGCGGGTTCGAGCGGCCAAGCGGCCGCCTCGGTGCGCACGGCAAAACGCAATTTGGCCGAACGCGCGCGCGGATTTTCCGCGATTTCGGCCGGCGAGGCTTCGATCGGCTGCTTGCCGGTGAGCGAGAAGCTCGGCGCCGGCTTCTGCGGCTCGCCGGGCAACGGCCGCGATTTTGCCTCGCCGCGGCCGGAGCGCGCGGCGAAGAATTGCTTAACGATGCGATCTTCGAGCGAATGGAAGGTGACGACCGCAAGCCGGCCGCCCGGCTTCAACAGCCGTTCTGCCGCCGAAAGCCCCGCAACCAATTCGCCAAGCTCGTCGTTGACCGCGATGCGCAAAGCCTGAAAGCTGCGCGTCGCCGGATGAATGGCGCCCGGCCGTGCCGGCAGCACACGCGCGATGAGCGCGGCGAGCTGCGCCGTCGTCGTGATCGGCGTCTCGGCGCGCGCGGCGACAATCGCCCTGGCGATGCGGCGCGCGGCACGCTCCTCGCCGAAATAATAGAGAATGTCGGCGAGCACTGCCTCGTCGGCCGTATTGACGAGATCGGCGGCGCTCTGCCCTTCGCTACTCATGCGCATGTCGAGCGGCCCCTCCTGCCGGAAGGAAAAGCCGCGCTCGGCTTCATCGAGCTGCATCGAGGAGACGCCGATGTCGAAGACGATGCCGTCGAAGCTTGCGATGCCTTGGGCGCGCGCCGCACTTTCAAGCTCGGAAAAGCGCGCCTCGACCAACGTTAGCCGGCCACCGGCCGCCTCGACCAGGGCAAAGCCGGACGCGATCGCGCTGGGATCGCGGTCGAGCGCCAGAACTTTCGTGTCGGGGGTCGCGAGGATAGCGGCGGAATAGCCGCCGGCACCGAAGGTCGCATCGAGATAGAGGCCGCCGGCCGCAGGCGCCAGGGCTTCCAGGATCTCCGCACGAAGCACGGGAATGTGGCGGGCCAGTCCGCCAGCGGCGACGTGCTGAAGATCGCCGCGGCCCGAATTCATTCCCGTGCTCCATGTGGCGGCGGCCGTTCTGGCGCCGGAGATTGAGAACCGAGCTGCTTCCGTAAAATGCGCGATCGAGCTTTGGCCTCCTCGAAATGCGCCTGAAAGCGGCTTGGCTCCCAGATCTGAAACCTGTCTCCCTTTCCGAGGAAGGTGACTTCCTGCGTAATATGCGTAATGGCCTTGATCGTCTCCGAGAGCACGACGCGGCCTTCCGCATCCACTTTCAAAATCTCGCTGGCCCCAAACAAAGCCGTCGAGAGATGGTCCCGTTCTTCCGAATAGGGCGCATGACGCGCCAAAAGCTGATCGATCTCCCGCAACAGGGCGTTGCCGCCGCAGTCGACAGCCTCGCCTTCCAAGGCCGGATGCGCGAAGAGCCCGTCGAATCCATCGCGTGCCAAGACCGCCCTGAATTGCGCCGGGATCGACACGCGTCCCTTCGCATCCAGCCGGTTGGTGAAACACGAGACGAACCGGTCCAAGCCCCCGCCTCCGCCACCCAAAACGCAACGCCGCGAAACCACCCCAGGCTGGCTCGCCGCCCCCGGCCGCCCAAACGCCAGGCGGCGGGGCGAGCCTCAACCATGGGATAGTTTGGGATAACATGGGATCCTAGTCCGGTCAATCTGGGTTATGGCGCCACGCAATGGGCGCGCGAGAGCGACGCACAGTTCGAGCGAATTAGAAAGTGTTAGGGTTAACAGCGCGTTGAAGGCGCGAAATCGCCGTCAACGCACTTGGGAGCGCGCCGCTGCGGCAGAATAAAATTTTGAAAGACGCCCGGTCCGGGGGCACGGCGATTTACGCGGTGGGAGTTTGTCCCATTTCCTCGGCAAGCAGCTTTTCGATCAGGTCCGGCGTGATCATGACCTGCCCGCCTTCCAGCGTCGCCTCCAGCATCAGCCATTGCCAGATGCGCACGAAGGCCGCCTCCGGCGTCAGCCCATCCGCCTCCACCAGAACATTCTCTCTCTGCACCAGCCAGAGTTCGACATAGGGCGCGGCGAGCCGCAGCTTCTGCCGCAGCACGACCTCGGTGCAGGCCGGAATCTCGAAAACCGCCCTGCCCGCCTTCGCGACCTTGGCACGGCCAAGGGCCTTGGCGCGGGAGGGATGACGCGCCGCGCTGCGCGCCGCCTTCAACGGCGAGGTCGGCGGCGGCGGCAAAGGCGGCAGCAGCGCGCGCTTGCTGACCCGCGCGGTCTTGATCGGCACGGATTTGCGTGCCGCGACCTTCTTTGCGGCGGCCGGCTTTGCGACGGCCTTTTTGGCGGCAACCGTCTTCACAGCGGATTTGACTGCCTTCTTCGCGACAGGCTTTTTCGCAGCCAGCTTCTTTGCGGGCGCGGCGCGCTTTTTCGTTCCCGCACGCGATGCGGGCGCCTTGCCTCCGCGCGTCTGCTTATCCTTCGCCATCCCTATCCCCAACCAGCTCGAGCATCATGCGCTGGCACGTTCGATTTGCAAGGGCATCGGCCCGCCGCTCGCCCAATCGAGCAATTCAACAGTGTGGACGACCGGGATATCCGTGCCGCTTGCGATCTGGGTCATGCAGCCGATGTTGCCGAGCGCGATGATATCCGGCCGCACGGATTCGATATTGGCAACCTTGCGCTGGCGCAATCGCTCGGCGAAATAAGGCTGCATGATATTGTAGGTACCGGCCGAGCCGCAGCAGATGTGCCCCTCCGGCACGTCGCGCACGCGAAACCCCGCGGCCCTCAACAAGCGCTTTGGCTGGTCGGTGATCTTCTGCCCGTGCTGCAGCGAGCAGGCGGCGTGATAGGCGACGACCTTGTCCTGCATTTGCCCCGGCGCGAGGTCGAGCCCCGCGAGATATTCGCAAATGTCCTTGGCGAGCCGCGAGACCTCCGCCGCCTTCTCCGCATAGGCGGGATCCTCGCGCAGCATGAAGCCGTAATCCTTCAGCGTCGTGCCGCAGCCGGACGCGGTGACGAGGATCGCATCGAGCCCGCCATCGGCGGCGATTTTTGTCCAGGCATCGATATTGGCGCGGGCGAAATCGAGCGCTTGCGGCGTCTTGCCCATGTGATGCACCAGCGCGCCGCAACAGACTTCGTCCGGCGCCTCGACAACCTCGATGCCGTTGCGCGTCAGAAGCCGGATCGCCGCCGCATTGATGCCCGGATCGAGCACCTGTTGCGCGCAGCCCTTCAGCAGAGCGACACGGCCGCGCTTCCCGCCGTGCGCTGGTGAGATCGCTAGCGTCTGTGCTGCCGCGGGCAGGCGTCGCGGCGTCAAGGCCAGCAGGGCGGCGAGCCGGTCCACCAAACGCGGCGTCTTCAGCGGCGCGCCGATGCTCCGTTTCAACAGGCCCGTGAAAGGCCGCGCCAGTGCCGCCGCCCGCAGCGCCAGCGCGAAGCGGCGCGGATAGGGCAAGACGGCCGCGAGCAGGCTGCGTAGCGTCCGGTCCGCCCAAGGCCGCCGATAGGTCTCCTCGATATGCGCGCGCGCATGATCGACAAGATGCCTGTAATGCACACCCGAGGGACAGGTCGTCATGCAGGAGAGACAGGAGAGGCAGCGATCGAGGTGCGTGACGACATCGGCCGGCGCCGCCCGCCCCTGCTCGAACATTTCCTTGATGAGATAAATGCGGCCCCGCGGACTATCGAGTTCGTCGCCTTCGAGCACATAGGTCGGGCAGGTCGCGGTGCAGAAGCCGCAATGGACGCAGGAGCGCAGAATTTTTTCCGAAACCGCCATATGGCTGTCGGTGAGCTGCGCCTCGGTGAAAACTGTCTGCATATCAGATACCTGGGTACATGCGGCCGGGATTGAGAATGCCGTCCGGATCGAAACTCGCTTTGATGTCTTTCGTCAGCTTGAGCAAAGGCGCGGCGAGCGGCTCGAAGACATCGACATTGCGGCGCAGATCGTCCGGCGCGCGCACCAAAGTCGCATGGCCGATCGTCTGGCCGTTACCTGCCTGCGCAAGCGCGGCGCGAATCGCCGCGGCGCCCGCATCGCCCGTCGCTGCCACCGCGAGCCAGACGAGGCCGCCGCCCCAATCGTAATAATAGCGCACCGCGATCTGCTTCAAGAGAAGATCGACCAATTTCGGCGCCCGCGTCGGCTGAACCGATATGCGCCAGACGGCGGCCTCCGGCGGTGAGACGAGTGGCACGACATTGCGGATGGCGCGCCACAGCGCGCCAGCATAATCCGGTGCCAGAGCCTCGCCCTGCTCGAACGGCACGAGCGTGCGCCGCAGGACCGACAGGCGCTCATCGACCGACGCCTGCGGACCTTCGAAGCGGAATAAGGTGAGCGGCTCCGGTGTCGCGAGCCCGGCCGGCAGATGCGCCGCTGCGCTGACCGAGAGCGGCGTGCCGAGCGCGGCACACAGCGCCGCGACCGCCTTGCCGTCGGCGAGACCATAGAGCGCCAATGTTCCTGCAAATGCCGGATGCGGCAGAACCTTGAACGTCGCCTCGGTGATAACAGCGAGCGTGCCGTGGCTGCCGCAGAGCAGCTTCACCAGATCGAGGCCGGTGACATTCTTCATCACCCGGCCACCGGTTTTGACGATCTCGCCGCGGCCGTTGACGAAGCGCAAACCGATCAGGAGATCGCGCGCTGCGCCCGCCGAGATGCGGCGCGGGCCGGAGATATTGCAGGCCGCGATGCCGCCGAGCGTCGGCTCGCCTTGCGTGCCGTAAAGCGCGCGATGATCCATCGGCTCGAACGGCAGAGCCTGATTGTTTTCCTTCAGCGCCGCCTCGATCTCGGCAAGCGGCGTCCCCGCCCGCGCGGAAATCACGAGTTCGCGGGGCTCGTAGAGCGTGATGCCGGTGAGGCCGCGCGTTGAAAGCCGCGTCTCCGCCTCGACCGGCCGCCCGAGATCCGCGCGGCTTCCCCCACCTTCGATTCTAAGGGGCCGGCGCGCGGCACGGGCCGCGGTCACCGCCTCGACGGTCTCGGCCTCGGTTCTGGGGCTGACGGAATTCATGGGCGTTGAGCTAGCATGGATGTATTTGGATGTCGCCCTCGCCCTTCGAGGCTCGCTTCGCTCGCTCCTCAGGGTGAGGGCAAAGGGGCTCGCAGGCACCCCTCATCCTGAGGAGCGCCGAAGGCGCGTCTCGAAGGATGAGGACGAATAAAACGATGATGGCTACGCGGCCACCCGCCCCTCAAGCGGAAAAACCTTGGCCGGGTTCAGCCGCCAGGCAGGATCGAAGGCCGCCCGCACGCGCATCTGCTGCGCGAGATCGACAGGGCTGAACTGGAACGGCATGAGATCGCGCTTCTCAATGCCGACGCCATGCTCGCCGGTGAGACAGCCGCCGACTTCGACGCAAAGCTTGAGGATTTCCTCGCCCGCCTTCTCCGCCTTCGCCTGCTCAATGGGATCGTTGATATTGTAGAGCACGAGCGGATGCAGATTGCCGTCGCCGGCGTGGAAGACATTGGCGACACGCAGGCCCAATTCGGCGACGATCTCGTTCAGCCGATGCAGAACCTGCGGCAGCTTGCCGGTGGGGATGACGCCATCCATGCAGATATAATCGGCGACGCGGCCCGTCGCGCCGAAAGCGGATTTGCGACCCTTCCAGATCGCCGCGGTCTCCATCGCCGATTTCGATTCCTTGATGGCGGTGACGCCATAATCCTTGGCGATGGCGATGATCTTGGCGAGTTCGGCATCGATTTCGGCGGGCGAGCCTTCCGACTCGATGATGAGCAGCGCGCCGACATCGAGCGGATAGCCGGCATGGGCGAAATCCTCGCAGATCTCGATGGCGAGCTTGTCCATGAATTCGATCGCGACGGGAACGATGCCGGCGGCGATGATCGCCGCGACGCAGCCGCCCGCCGCCTCGCTCGTCGGGAAGCCGAAGAGGACAGGCCGTGCATCCTCGGGCATCGGCAGGATGCGCAAGGTCGCCTCCGCGACTACGCCAAGCTGCCCCTCCGAGCCGACGACGAGGCCGAGAAGATCGAGGCCCGGACTGTCGAGATAAGGCCCGCCGATCTCGACCAATGTGCCGTCGACGAGCACCAGTTTGACGCCGAGCACATTGTTGGTCGTCACGCCATATTTCAGGCAATGCGCGCCGCCCGAATTCATGCCGATATTACCCGCGATGGTACAGGCGAGCTGCGACGAGGGATCGGGCGCATAGAAGAAACGCTCGGCCGCCACCGCGTCTGAAATCGAAAGGTTCGTGACGCCCGACTGCACGCGGATCGTGCGATTGGCATAATCGATGTCGAGCACCCGCGCCATTTTGGCGACGCCGACGACAACGGCGTCCTCCTGCGGGATCGCGCCGCCCGCGAGCGACGTGCCGGCGCCGCGCGCAACGACATTGACGCCCTCTTTGTGCAGAAAGGCCATGACGGCGGAAAGCTCCTCGGTCGAGCGCGGCAGTACCACGGCGAGCGGAATCCGGCGATAGGCGGTGAGTGCATCGGTCTCGAAAGCGCGGCGCTCGTCCTCGGCCGTGATCAGTGAGTCCGGCGCGACCAGCGCGGCAAGGCCCGCGACGATCGCCTCGCGCCGGGCGAGGATAGAAGGGTCGGGCTTGGGGAATTGAATGCTCATGCTCGATCTAGTCTCTTATGCGGATCATGTGCCGCGTAAAGCAAACGCAAAGCGTTTTGGCGCCGACCCTATCCCCACCCGGCGCTTCGCGCCACTCTCCCCAAGTGGGTATGGATATGCGCCGGATCGCCGGCCCAATCCCTCCCCGGAACGGGGAGGTGTCATGCCGTAGGGCGTCGCTTGCGACGGGCTATGGCGCGACGGGTGGGGTCAAGCCCAGCTCTTAAACGGCTTCTGCGACAGCGCGGCGCTGAAATAGCGCGGATCACCGGAAACCTCCCGCAAGACCCAGGCGGGGCGCTCGAACGCCTCATCTTCGCGACTAAGCTCGACCTCGGCAAGAACGAGGCCCTCGTTCTCGCCGTGGAAGACATCGATTTCCCAGACATGGGCGCCGACTGGCTGCCTGTAGCGCGTCTTCTCGATCACGCCCGGCAGGCACAAATGGTCGAGCATGAAGGTCGCGTCCGCAAAGGGGATCTCGTATTCGAATTCCGCGCGGCTGATGTGCCCCGGCCCCTTGATCGTCAGATAGGCATGGGCGCCCGCGGTCCGCACGCGGACGACGCGCTCCTTGTCCGCCGAGAGATAGCCCTGACGGAACGCGACGCCTGGCTCTGCCGGGCGCCAAAGTGACGTATCGACCAGGAACTTGTGCTCGATCTCGCGACCCATCTGTCCACCAAATGTTGACGCGGCAGGCATAGATCACGATGATTTTGGATGATTCCAAGGCGGGGAAGCCCGACTTGAAATCATCCAAAATCATGAACGTGATCGATTCCATAAACTTAGAGCGGGATTTATGCGAAAAACCGGTATCCACTTTTTCGCATCCCGCTCTAGAGCCGATAGTTGCCGCATGGAAGCCCCGCAAGGGCCGCGCGTCGGCCTCTATGTCACCTGCCTTGTCGATCTCTTCCGTCCTGCGATCGGCTGGGCGGCCGTCAAGCTGCTCGAAGACGCCGGCTGCACCGTCGAAGTTCCGCGCCAGACCTGCTGCGGCCAGCCGGCCTATAATTCCGGCGACCGTGCGCTCGCCAAAGAGCTTGCGCGGCCGGTAATCGAGGCTTTCGCGCCTTACGATTATGTCGTCGTCCCCTCCGGCTCCTGCGCCGGGATGCTCGCCAAACATTACCCGGCGCTTCTCGCCGACGATCCCGACTTCGCCACCGAGGCTCGCGCCTTCGCCGCCAAGGTCTATGAGCTTTCAGATTTTCTTGTCACCGTTCTGAACGTCGCCAGCATCGACGCGGAATTTCCCCGCCGCGTGACCTATCACGATGCCTGCTCCGGCCTGCGCGAACTTGGCATCGCGGCGCAGCCGCGCAAGCTTCTCGGCTCGGTGCGCGGATTGGACCTCGTCGAAATGCAGGACTCGACCCGCTGCTGCGGCTTCGGCGGGACGTTCGCGGTCAAATATGGCGAGGTCTCCTCAGCCATTGTCGAGGAGAAGGCGGAGGCAGCCGAGGCGAGCGGCGCCCCGGTCCTGCTCGCGGGCGATCTCGGCTGCCTGATGAACATCGCCGGCCGGCTGGCGCGGCGCGGCAGCGCGATCGAGGTGCGCCATTTCGCCGAGGTTCTCGCCGGCATGACCGATATGCCGGCGATCTGCGCGGGCAAGAAATGAGCGCGCCGCAAAGCCATCTGCATTTTGCCGAGAAGGCGCATCGCGCGCTCGCGGACGCGCACTTGCAGAAGGCGCTGCATGTCTCCCGCAACGGGTTCATCGGCAAGCGTGCCAAGGCCGTTGCGCGCCTGCAGGAATTCGAGGCTTTGCGCGACGCGGCGCGGGACATCAAGGCGCATACGCTCGCCCATCTCGACCTCTACCTCGAAGCCTATGAGGCGAAGGTCTTGGCCAGCGGCGGCACGGTGCATTATGCCTGCACGGCCGAAGGCGCCAATGCCATCGTGCTCGATATCTGCCGCCGGCACGGCGCCAAGAGCGTCGCCAAGGGCAAGTCGATGATCGGCGAGGAAATGGGCGTCAATGCCGCGCTGGAAGCAGCGGGCATCACGCCGGTCGAGACCGATCTCGGCGAATATATCATTCAACTCCGCCACGAGATGCCCTCGCACATTATTGCGCCAGCCGTGCATCTCACCAGGGATCAGATCGCCGCGGACTTCTATCGCGTGCACAAGGGCTTGCCGGAGGCGCGCGACCTCAGCGACCCGGCCGCCCTTCTCGCCGAGGCGCGGAAAATCCTGCGCGAAAAATTCCTCGCCGCCGACATCGGCATCACCGGGGCGAATTTTCTCGTTGCCGAGACCGGCACCTCGATCATCGTTACCAACGAGGGCAACGGCGATCTTTCGCAGAGCCTGCCGAAAGTCCACATCGTCCTCGCCTCGATCGAGAAGCTCGTGCCGACGCTCGAAGACGCAGGCACGCTGCTGCGCGTGCTGGCCCGCTCTGGGACCGGGCAGGACATGACCGTCTATACGACGCTCTCGACCGGCCCGCGCCGGCCAGACGATCCCGAGGGCCCGCAGGAATATCACGTCGTCCTGCTCGACAACGGCCGCACCAAAATGCTCGGCAGCGATTTTGCCGAAATGCTCCGCTGCATCCGTTGCGGCGCGTGCTTGAACCATTGCCCTGTCTATCAATCCGTCGGCGGCCATGCCTATGGCTCGGTCTATCCGGGGCCGATGGGCTCGGTCCTGACGCCGGGCCTCTTCGGCCTCGCGCATTCGGCCGATCTGCCCAATGCCTCGACGCTCTGCGGCGCCTGCGAGAGCGTCTGCCCGGTGCGTATCCCGCTGCCGAAATTGCTGCGCCAATGGCGCGAGCGCGCCTTTGCGCACTATCTTGGCCCGCAGAGCCAGCGGCTGGGCCTCGCCTTCTGGGGGTTTTTCGCCCGGCACCCACAAATCTATGGCCCCGCATCGCGGATCGCGATGCGCACCCTGGCGCTCTCTGGCCGGCATGGCCGGTTTCGCAGCCTGCCCTTCGCCAAAGGCTGGACGGGGCAGCGGGATTTCCCGGCGCCCGAAGGCGAAACATTCCAGGCGCAATTCGCGGCGCGGAAAAAGCCATGAGTGATCGCACCAAAATATTCGCTGGCATCCGCCGCGCCCTTGGCGTTACCGGCGCGGAAGACTCTCGCCGTCGCGCGGTCCGCGCGCGCCTGGCCGAAGCGCCAGAGAGCGTGATCCCGGCGCGGGGCCGCGACGCGACGGATAAGGTTGGCCTTTTTCGCGCCGAGGCCGAGCGGGTCTTCGCGACAGTCGAGGAGATCGCCAGCGCGGCCGATATCCCGGCGCGGATCGCAGATTTCCTGCGCGCGAAAAATCTGCCGCCCCGCCTGCGCAAGGGGACCGATGCCTATCTCGCCGCCCTGCCCTGGACATCGGCGGGGGTCATCCTCGACGAAGGCCGCGCGCAGGCGCAGGATCGCGTCGGCCTTTCCCACGCCTTCGGCGGTATCGCCGAGACGGGGACGCTCGCGCTCGTCTCCGGGCCGGACAATCCGACGACACTGAACTTTCTGCCCGAGACGCATATCGTCGTCGTCGAGGCGCGGACCATCGTCGGCGATTACGAGACGTTCTGGGCCAAGCTGCGCGCTGCCTATGGCGCGGGCGCCATGCCGCGCACGGTGAACTTCATCACCGGCCCCTCGCGCTCAGCCGACATCGAGCAGAC
>JARLIV010000049.1 GCA_031291555.1 Methylovirgula sp.
CATTTCATTCACAACATGCGCATCGACACGACAATCGGGATGGTCGCCTCACAACTCGTGCAATGGTTCATCATCATCACGACCGGCACCGTGCTCTTCGCCCACGGCGTGAAGAACATCAACACCGCAGCCGATGCTGCGGCGGCGCTGGAGCCGCTGGTTCATTCATTTCCGAACGCCGGGCAATTGGCACGCGACATCTTCGCTTTTGGCGTCGTTGGGCTCGGTCTTCTCGCTATCCCCGTTCTCGCGGGTTCCGCCGCCTATGCGCTGGCCGAGGCGCTCAATTGGAAGGAAGGACTTTCGAAAAAGTTCGGTGAAGCGCGTGGTTTCTACGGCATCATCATGGTCGCCACCTTGATCGGGCTGGCGCTGAACTTCATCGGCGTCGATCCAATCAAGGCTTTGGTCTATACCGCCGTCTTCAACGGCATAGCCGCGGTGCCGCTGCTCTTTGTCATCGCCAAACTGAACGGCCGGGCCGACGTTCTCGGCGAATATCGCGGCGGGCCGCTGTCGCGCTTCTTCGTCTGGCTGGCCTTCGTAGTCATGGCGATCGCCGGTGCGGCGCTGATCTATACGACCCTGCGCGGCGGTAGCTGATTTTCGGGCGATTGCTAAAATTTTAGCGATCCCGAATAAGGAAGGTGAAGCCGCGCGAGCTATGACGTTACCGCAAGTCAGGGGAAACGTTCATGGCGCTCTACGCCGTCGGGCTTGGGACATCGCAATTTTACCGGGGGCCTATCGCGCAGGCGCAGCCCAGCGTTGCGCAGCAGTCCCGCGACTTGTCCGATGCCATGGCGGCGCTGCAGGCGCCGCAGATCTTGACGACCTCCGTCCGCCCCAGCGCCGGCACGCAGATGGCGACGCTCTGCCTCGTCCAGCCAAGTGACACACCAAGTGACACACCAAGCGACGCACCAAGCAAGGCCAGCCCGGCCTCGGGGGGCGGCTCGTTGAGCGGCGCGCTAGCCGCCTATGCCACTGTGTTGGCCGATTAGCTGCGGCCTGTCGTGTTCGGCGCGGACAAGAGATTGAATTGCGCCTTCTGCTCGTCCGTCAGAGTCGCATAAAACGTCTTCAACTTCGGCTCGACCATCTTGATGGCCGCGATCATCGCCTTGAGCCGCGCGTCGATCGCGTCGAAACGCTCAGTGACGTTCTGCGGCGCCGCGTTTGGGCACGCGGCCGCGACCGTCGCGCTGGCCTCGTCGGCGGCGGCCTTCAACCCATCGAAGGCGGGCTTCTGGTCCGGCGTGGGCTTCAGCGTATCGGCGATTTGCTGCGCGGGCAGGCCGGTGAATTGTTGCGAGCGCGTCTTGCATAGGGCGGCAACATCGGCGGGCTGCTCTTTCCCCCGGCTCGGGCGATGGTGGTGCCCCAGGGCAATCGCATCGAACTTGGCCTTCTGCGCGTCGCCGAGCGACTCATAGAGGCGTGCGAGCGGCGAGCGGATCAAATCGATCGCCTGCTCGGTCGCCGTGAGCCTTTGTTCCATCGCGGCGAAGCGGCTCACCGGGGTCAGCGGCACCTGGCTCGGGCAGGCCGCACGGAGAATGTCGCCGGCCTTCGTCTCGGCATCTTTCAGGTCATTCAGCAGATTGGTTTGGTCGGCGCTGGGCTGGATCGCTTTCTCGATGCGGTCGATCGGCAGCGCGGTCACGTCCGGGGCTTGCGCCGCGCAGGCGTCAGGTGCATTGGCCTGCGTTTCTGTTTCTTCCGTCTTGTGGTGGCGGCGATGGCGCGGTGGCGGCGCTGCGGCGTAGAGGTTGCCGGACCAATAGCCACCGGGATAGGCGCCATAGCCATCGTCGTAATAGCCGGGCCAGAAGAGCCCGGCGAAGAGAGCGTCCGGCCCATAGTCGAAGAACGGGTCGTAATAATAGTCCGGCCACAGCGCAAAGAAGAGCGCGTCGTCGTAATAATAGGGCCAGAAGACCGGACCGCCCCAGCCCCATCCGTAGCCATAGCCGTGATTGTGTTGCCAATAGCCCCCATGGCCCGCCCAGGCGGCATGAGTCATGCCGCGTGCAAAGCCGTGTCCGCCCGCCATCATGGGATGGCCGTAGCCATGCGCGAAATGCTGGTGGCCGCCGAAGTGGTTGGCGTGGGCAAAATGCGCGTGGCCGAAATGGCCGCCGTAATGGTAGCCGCCAAAGTGTGCGAAATGTCCGCCACCAAAATGTCCGCCACCAAAATGGCTCCCGCCGAAGTGGCCCATTCCGCCAAAATGCCCGCCCCCGAAATGCCCGCCGCCGCCGCCGCCGAAATGCCCGCCGCCGCCAAAGTGTCCGCCGCCACCAAAGTGTCCGCCGCCTCCGCCGTGGCCGAAGGCATAGGCCTCGGTCGCAAAGCTCAAGGCAAGACAGAGAGCGGTCGTGGCGGAAAGCAATCTTTGTGTCGGGCCCGACATGTCAGCCTCCATTCTCCCGCGATCGCATTGAGAACGCCTGAGCGGCTGTGCCGTTGCATTGACTGTGGTCAAACTGCCGTGTGCGCTGTCTCGCCGCGCAGGCTAGATAAGGGCGATTGCAGCAATGAGACGGCCATAGTCCGGCTCGTTGCGATGCACCGAGCGGCGATAGGAGAAGCAACGTGCCTCGTCGGCATAGGTGTCGATGCCGCAGCTTTCGAACTGGCCGATTCCGGCGCTTTTTACACGCGCGCCGATAAAACGCGGCAGATCGAACATGAAATGGCCGACGCGCGCCGAAGGCTTGAAAAATTGCGCATAATCTTGCGCAGCATCAAGAAAGCGCGCGAAAAATTCCGCGCCGACTTCGTAGGAATCCGGCCCGATCGCCGGGCCGAGCGCGGCGGCGATGGCCTCGCGCCGGGCGCCGATCTTCTCCATCGCGTCGATCGTGGCTTCGAGCACGCCGGTCAGCGCCCCTTTCCAGCCGGCATGGGCCGCGCCGATGATCTGCCGCTCCGCATCGGCGAAGAGAATGATGCCGCAATCGGCGCCGGTAACGCCGAGGCCAAGCCCGCGGGTCGCGGTGACGAGCCCATCGCATCTCGGCCGGGTGTCTTGCGCGAAGGGCGCATCGATCCGCAACGCTACGGCGGAGTGGACCTGGAACGGCACGAGAAGATTGTCGCCCGTAATGCCGAGCAGATCGGCCATGCGGCGGCGGTTCTCATTGACGCAGGCCGGATCGTCGTTCGAGCCAACGCCACCGTTGAGCGATTCATAGACGCCCTGCGAGACGCCGCCGCGGCGGGTGAAAAAGCCGTGCGTGATCCCGGCGGCTTTGAGAAGATCGCTTTGGATGGCTTCGGCCGTCATTGATTTTGTCCTGCGATCCGATCGAAGCCGGGCGGGGCGGGAAGATCGGGCGAAGTGATTGCGAGAACCTTAAAGAGTTCTGCCATGCTCGCGTTCGGGCCGCTCTCCGGTCCCGGCAGAGCGAGCCGGGCGAGCGCCGCATCGATCGCGGCGCTTTGGGCCGGCGTCGCCATGCGTTTTAGCGCCGCGCCGCGTTCGAAAATGCCGAGCCGGGCGAGAAACTTGCCCTGGCTGATTGGGCCGTGGGCGGCGGCGCCTTCCGCCTGCGCGGCCCGCGTCAGCGCGGCGAAATCGACATGGGCAGTCAGATCGGCCTCGCCCGGCGCGCGCAAGGGATCGTCGGGTCTGTGCTGTTTCAGCGCTTGCAGGGTTTCGCCCGCGCCGGGCAGGCTATAGCCATAATCGATGGCGAGCAGCGCGCCCGGCGCCGCGGCTAGCCGCGCGGCGAGCGTGCGCATTACGGCTTGCGCCGCGGCGCCAATCTCGATGACGGTGCCCTGTGCCGCCTGACCGCTCGCCGGCGGCGCGCCTGTGGGAACGAGCCCAAAGCAGAGTCCGCCCTCGGCGTTAAGGCCGACCACGCGCTCGCACAGGCCCCTTTCCGTGCTCACATATTGGCGGATTGGCAGCGCATCGAAAAATTCATTGGCGATGATGATCGCCGGCCCTTCGGGAATGTCTTCGATCGCGCGGTGCCAGGTGATTTGCGTTCCCGCCAGCGTTTCGCGCTGCACCTCCATCAAGGCTTCGCTCGCTTCGACGAGGTGAACCTGCGCCGCCTGCAGGAAGGCGGGCCGCACTTTCGCGGCGCGCAGCAGGTCGGCCATCAACGTGCCGCGCCCAGGGCCAAGCTCGACAAGGCCGAAGGGCGAGGGCTCGCCCATCTGCTGCCAGACCTCGACCGCCCAGAGGCCGATCAATTCGCCGAACATCTGGTGGATTTCCGGCGCGGTGATGAAATCGCCCGCCGCCCCGATCGGCAGGCGCGTGCGATAATAGCCGTAGCGCGGGTGTTGCAGAGCGAGCGTCATGAATCGTTCGAGGCTGATCGGCCCGTCTGCGGCGATCATCGCCGCGATCTCCTGTGCCAGCGCGTTCACGCCGCCCTGCTGCGCAACGCGAAAAGGATGAGCGCGAACCCGGCAAGAATCAGCGGCACCGAGAGCAGCATGCCCATGGTGGCGCCGCCGAAGAGAAAGCCGAGCTGCGGGTCCGGCTCGCGAAAGAATTCGCAGATGATCCGCGCCGCGCCATAGCCGAGCGCAAAAATGCCGGTCGTCAGCCCCGGTCGCTTGAGCGCGCCGAGGCGGATCGCCAGCGCCAGGATGAGGAACAGGGCGACGCCTTCGAGGCCCGCTTCGTAGAGCTGGCTGGGGTGGCGCGGCTGGCCGTCGGAGCCCGGAAAGATCATCGCCCAGGGCACGTCGGTCGGGCGGCCCCAAAGCTCCGGCTTGATGAAATTGGCGAGCCGCCCGAGCGCGAGGCCGATCGGCACCGAGGCCGCCGTCGGGTCCATGGCCGCGAGCACGGGCACGCCGACGCGACGGGCGAAGAGGATGATGCCGAGCATGGCGCCGAGCAGGCCGCCGTGGAACGACATGCCGCCCTTCCAGACCGCGAAGATTTCCAGCGGATGGGCGAGGTAGACCGGCAGATTGTAGAACAGCACATAGCCGATCCGGCCGCCGAGAATGATGCCGAAGGCGACAAAGACGACGAGATCGTCGATGCTCGCCGGGCTCGGATGCGGAACCTTGCCCCAGAGCGAATCCTTGCCGACGAGATGGCGCACATAGGCCCAGCCGAAGATGATCCCGGCGATATAGGCGAGCGCGTACCAGCGGATCGGCAGCGGGCCGATATTGACCAATACCGGGTTGATCTTGGGATAGGGGATGAGCAGCAGCATTGATTTTCATTCTGCCTGGAATCTGCGGCGGTGATGCGACGCGGGCGCCGCAAGGTCAAGCCGGGCGGCTCCGGGCTTTGCGCTTGCGGCAGGCGCGAAAACGCGCAACATAAAGGGAACGGAACAAGAGTTGGAGCGCGCGATGCCGCAGAGCCGCAAAGTGTTTGACGATTTCAGCCGCCTGATGAGCGATGCGACGGAGATCGCCCAGGGCGTGCGGCGCGAGGCTGAGAGCGTCGTCAAGTCACAAGTCGAGCGCTTCCTCTCGGCGATGGATATCGTCAGCCGCGAGGAGTTCGAGGCCGTGCGCGAAATGGCGATCGCCGCGCGGGACGAGAATGACCGGCTGAAAAAGCGCATCGAGGCGCTCGAGGCGAAGCTCGGCATAACCTCCGCCTCCTGAGCCGTGCCGCCGCTCAGCGCCCCGGCCGCCGTCGTCGATGGCCGCCAGTCCGATATGGCTTTGGCGATCGCGCGCGGCACGCGGCGGCTGTTGCGCAATCTACGCTTCTCGACCCTGACCGAGCTGCCGCTGGCGAGCGGGCGGCGCGCTGATATTGTCGCTTTGGCGGGCGACGGCACCATTGTCATCGTCGAGATCAAATCCTCGCTCGCCGATTTCCGCGCCGATCAGAAATGGCCGGATTATCGCGCTCATTGCGACCGGCTTTATTTCGCCATCTCCGACAATCTCGCGCCCGAGATCATGCCCGAGGATGCCGGGCTGATCGTCGCCGATGCGTTCGGCGCTGTCGTGTTGCGCGAGGCGCCGGAGCATCGGCTCGCGGGAGCCACGCGCCGCGCCATGCTGATGCGTTTCGCGCATGCGGCCGCGCACCGGTTGCACGGTCTGACCGATCCGGAAATTTTGGGCTTCGGGCCGGTGTAAAGCTTACCGCGGCGCGCGTTTGGCGAGGATGCGCTGGAGCGTCCGGCGGTGCATGTTGAGCCGGCGCGCCGTCTCCGAGACATTGCGGCCGCAAAGCTCGTAGATGCGTTGGATGTGCTCCCAGCGGACGCGGTCGGCGGACATAGGATTTTCTGGAACTTCCGCCTTGTCGTGGTAGGTCGCCATCAGCGCGGCATAAATGTCGTCGGCGTCGGCCGGCTTTGCCAGATAATCGAAGGCGCCGAGCTTCACCGCCGTCACGGCGGTGACGATATTGCCATAGCCGGTGAGGATGATCGCGCGCGCGTCAGGCCGCTTGGCTTTCAGCTCGGAGATGACGTCGAGCCCGTTGCCGTCCATGAGCCGCATGTCGATCACGGCGAAGGCTGGCGGCTGCTGGGCGATAGCGGCGAGACCCTCGGCTACGGATTGCGCGACAGTGACAATGAAGCCGCGTCCTTCCATGGCGCGCGCGAGCCGTGTGAGGAAGGCGCGATCGTCGTCGACGATCAGCAGCGTCTTTTCCTCGGGCGTGTCCCCTAAGGTCGAAACCGTTTCCACCCTAGCCCCCGCTAATGGATCGAAGGGGTCTATTTTCGTCATCGTTCTGGCGCCTCGTGCCTATACTAGAGCGGGATGCGAAAAAGTGTGTAGCGATTTTTCGCGCCAATCCGCCCTAATTCATTAGAATCTAGTGCCAAATTCTGCACCCGAGAACGGGAATTTCCGTCTTCATGCCTTTTTGCCTATCGGGCGGTGAATGGCAAATGTCGCGTGTCACGGCGCCGGTCTGCCTCGCGCGGCTCCGGGGCCAGCCACGCGGCGCGTTTTGCGGCGGGTGCGGTGCCGGTATCGAACCGCGCGCGCGGCCAGCGGATGGTGATGCGCGCGCCCGATTGCGGCGGCAGCCGGTTGCTGGTGATGACGCTTGCGCCCGAGCGTTCGAGCAAGGTCTTGGCGATGAACAGTCCCAGCCCCAGCCCCGAATCGGCCTCGTGCTTTGTATGCCGTCCGGCGCGGGTCGAGATGTAAGGCTCGCCGATACGGTCGATCACGTCGGGGGAGAACCCCGGTCCGTCATCCTCGACGGTGATTTCGATAATAGCCTTGTTCCAGCGGGCGATGACACGCACTTCCGATTTGGCGAAATCGGTGGCGTTCTCGATTAGATTGCCGAGGCCGTAGATGAGCCCCGGATTGCGCTTGGTCACGGGCTCCGGTGCGCTGCCATTCTTGACGATGTTGATCGCGATATCGACGCCGCGGTTGGGTGCCACGGCTTCTTCGAGCAGAAGGTCAAGACTCATCTCCTGCAGCAGCGCGCCGGGCTCGTCCTCGTTCAGCGAGGCGAGCTTGCCCAGGATGCTGCGGCAGCGGCCGATCTCCTGGATGATGAGGCGGACATCGTCGTCATAAGGGCCGGCTGCGAGCTGCTTGTGCAGCTCCTTCGCGGCAATGCTGATCGTCGCCAGCGGCGTGCCGAGTTCATGCGCTGCGGCGGCGGCAAGCCCGTCGAGCTGGCTTAGCAATTGTTCGCGCGCGATGACGAGTTCTGTCGCCGCGAAAGCATCGGCGAGTTTGCGCGTCTCCTCGGCGATGCGCGAGGCATAGATCACAGTGAAGGCGGCGCTGACAGTGACGGCGGCCCAGATGCCGAGGCTATAGAGCCAGGGCAGCTGGAAGGGCGCGTTCTGCGCCCAGGGCAGCGGATGATGAAAGAAGCTGATTGTGGTCGCGGCGATCACCATCAGGACGAAGAGGCCGATCGCGGTGCGCGCCGAGAAGGAGACGGCGGCGATCATCACCGGCGCCAGGAATAGGACGGCGAACGGGTTCTCGATGCCGCCGGTGAGATAGAGCAGCGCGGCGAGCTGGACGATGTCGTAAGCGAGGATCGCGGCGGCCGGCTTGTCGTCGAGCCGGTCGCTGCGGTTGTAGCGCAGGTTCAAAACAATATTGAGCCAAGCCGAGCCGGCGATGAACAACAGGCAGATGCTGAGCGGAATAGGAAAGCCGAGGCCGAAGCGCACCAGCAGCACAGCCGCCAATTGTCCGAAGACGGCGAGCCAGCGGAGCTTGACCAGCGTGTCAACGCGCAGCCGCCGCGAGCGGCGGCCAAGATCGAGATCAACGCTGTCAGTCATCTCCCTTTACTTCCTTGGTCTTGGCTGTCGGTCAAGCGCCGGCACAATGCAATAAAAATCGCACCAGACAACACGGGGCGGGCCAAATCCGCAATCCCGGCTGGCGCCCGGCTCATTATCCGGTGGCTATCTGGCCAGGCGGACCACAATAGGTTGCGAGGCCTCCGCCGCCGCCCTATGCTTTCGAAAACCGCGCGCGCGCCGAGCCGTCAATTTTTCGCCTCGCTGGTATAGGCTGACCGGCAGTTGCGTTGCCTAAGATGAGTAACCATAATAAGCATTGCTGCAATGCAGCAATATCTTTCGGTTTGGGGGAATCACGACAGCGCGGATTTTCTCAACCCGGGCGGGGAGAAAGCTAGGATGGCCTGGGCGATGAAGGATTCCTATTCGTATCAATGGCACGAGTTTGCCTATCTGGCCTTGGCGCCGGCGCGGGCCATCTCGGACGTCGCCCGCGTCTGGTTCAAGAGCCCGCTCAACCCGCTCGCGCACACGCCCGTCGGCCGCAACGTCGCGGCTTCGGCCGAACTCTTCGAACGTCTCACCCGCCGCTATGGCAAGCCTGTTTTTGGGCTGGAAGAGACCAGCGTCGACGGCAAGCCGGTGCCGGTTATCGAAACGGTCGTCTGGGAGCGCACCTTCTGCCGCCTGCTGCATTTCGAGCGGCAATGGTCGTGGCCGCACAAGCCGCAGCCCAAACTGCTGATCGTCGCGCCGATGTCGGGCCATTACGCCACGCTGCTGCGCGGCACGGTCGAGACCTTCCTGCCCGATTATGATGTCTACATCACCGATTGGGCCGACGCGCGCATGGTGCCGCTCGCCAGCGGCGGTTTCGATCTCGCCGATTACATCGATTATCTGATCGACATTTTCCGTGTGCTCAGCGTCCGCAATGACGGCCTGCCGCTGCACACGATCGCGGTCTGCCAGCCGGCAGTGCCGCTGCTCGCCGCCATCGCGCATCTCGAGAAATTGCACGATCCCGATGTGCCCGCCTCGATGGTGCTGATGGGCGGCCCGATCGATACGCGTCGCAGCCCGACTGACGTTAACAAGCTGGCCGAGGCACGCGGCAGCCACTGGTTCAAGGATCATTGCCTCCATAGCGTGCCCTATCCCTATCCGGGCGCGCGCCGGCTCGTCTACCCAGGCTTCTTGCAACTCTCCGGCTTCATGGCGATGAATTTCGATCGCCACGTCAGCGCGCATATTGAGATGTTCAACCATCTAATGGAGGGCGACGGCGACTCGGCCGAGAAGCATCGCGAATTCTACGACGAATATCTCGCGGTGATGGACCTGACGGCGGAATTCTATCTGCAGACGATCGAGACGGTCTTCGTGCGTCATCTTTTGCCGGAAGGAAAGATGACTCACGACAATCAGTACATCGATCTCACCGCGGTCAATCGCACGGCGCTGATGACCGTCGAAGGCGAGAAGGACGACATTTCCGGCCTCGGCCAGACCAGGGCGGCGCAGGATCTCTGCATCAACATTCCGCCGGGGCTGAAGCTGCATTATGAGCAGGCCGATGTCGGTCATTACGGCGTCTTCAACGGCTCGCGCTTCCGCAAATTCATCGCCCCGCGCATCCGCGAGTTCCACACGGGGGTGGCGCCGGTCTAGAGGGGCGCCGGGGCCCCTCCCCTCTATGGTGCACCGCACAATTGGACAATTCCACACTGCGGAGATGGGTAAAATCCCGCCAATTTGAGCCGCGGAGTTAGTGGCGACTCGGCTTGGCTACGGCTAAAATTCCTCCATGCCCGGCCCCCGTAAGAACGCACCAAGAACATCCGATCTCGCCTTTATCGAGGTTTCGCATGCCGGCGAAACCTATCGTGTCGCGCTGAAGCGTATCAGCACGGCGCGGCGCTTCACCTTGCGCGTGCGCGCGGCGACGCGCGATGTGGTGCTCACCATGCCGCCGCGCGGCTCGCTTGTCGGCGCGCGCAATTTCGTCGAGCGGCATGCGGCTTGGATTGGCGTGCGGCTGCAGCGCCTGCCGGCGCCGATGCCGTTCGGCGGCGGCGAGATTGTGCCGATCCGCGGCGTCAATCATCGCATCGTCGAGCGTCCGCGCGAGCGCGGCACGGCGTGGATCGAGCCGGCTTCCATTCTCGGCGGCGACAAGAGCCTGCCTTTGCTCTGCGTCACCGGCGAGCCGGCGCATGTCGCGCGCCGGGTGCAGGATTTTCTGATGCGCGAAGCCAAGCGCGATATCGAGGCCGCTGTGGGGCGCCATGCTGTCAAGCTTGGGGTCACGCCGCGGCGGATCACTCTGCGCGACACAACAAGCCGCTGGGGCTCCTGCTCATCGACGGGGGCGCTCAACTTCTCCTGGCGGCTGATCATGGCGCCGAGCTACGTGCTCGATTATCTCGCTGCGCACGAGGTCGCGCATCTCGTCTATATGAATCACTCGCCCGCGTTCTGGAAAATCCTCGGCCGGCTGTCGGCGCATGTCGATCGCGCCGAGGTCTGGCTTAAGGCGCATGGTGCGGGTCTGCTGCGCTTCGGGCCATACAAGGCCTGACTTTTTTAACGCGTTTTCTTCACGCGAACCGGTTCCCACTTCACTCGAAGACGCTCTATTTCCGCACGAAGGTGAGATAGACAGGCTTGCGTCCCGCCGCGAGCGCCTTAGCCTCATAGCGGGTCGAGGCCCAGCCCGGCCAGGCACTGCGCCAATCCTGTGCCGCTTGCGCGCGCCATTCGAAATCGGGTGACCGCAGGATCCGCGCGAGTGTCCAGCCGGCATTGTCGTCGATGTCGGTGGCGAAGCGAATTTCCGCGCCGGGGCGCATCGCGCGGCCAAGGCGTTTCAGCATTTCATCCGACAGAAAGCGCCGCTTGCGCTGGCGCCGCTTAGGCCAAGGATCGGGATAGAGCAGATAGGCGCCGGCAAGACTCTGCATCGGCAGCGCATCGATGATCGCGCCCGCATCGCCCTGATAGAGGCGGACATTGCCAATATCCTTTGCCGCGATCAGCGATAGAGCCTTGACGACGCCATTCTCGAAGAACTCGCAGCCGATGAAGCCCTGGTCACGGTGCGCTTCGGCTTCCGCGGCCAGATGCTCGCCGCCGCCGAAGCCGATTTCGAGCCAGAGGTCGGCCGGCGCATGCGGGAACAGCGCCGCCGCGCTGCCGAGCGGCCGCGCCGGGTCGAGCGCCAAGCGCGGCAGCAGAGTCTCCAGCAGGTTGATCTGATGCGCGCTTAGCTTCTTACCCTTCCGGCGGCCATAGAGGCGGACCGCAGGGGCGTTTTCGTCAATCATTCTTTTTTGGCTGCATCGGATCGATCCGAAAACCGCTCCGCACTTTTCGGTCGGATGCGTTAGTTGAAGCTCGCGCGCAGCTTGTCGACGAGATCGGTCTTCTCCCAGGAGAAACCGCCGTCGGCGTCGGGCGTGCGGCCGAAATGGCCATAGGCCGCGGTCCGCGCATAGATCGGCTTGTTGAGCTGCAGATGGTCGCGGATGCCGCGCGGCGAGAGCCGCATGATCTGCGGCAGCGCCAGCTCGAGCTTTTCTTCCGGCACGCGGCCGGTGCCGTGCGTATCGATATAGATCGACAGCGGTTCGGAATAGCCGATGGCATAAGCGAGCTGGATCGTCACGCGCTCGGCGAGTTCGGCAGCGACGATGTTCTTGGCGAGATAGCGCGCTGCGTAGGCCGCCGAGCGATCGACCTTGGTCGGGTCTTTGCCGGAGAAGGCGCCGCCGCCATGCGGCGCCGCGCCCCCGTAGGTATCGACGATGATCTTGCGGCCGGTGAGGCCGGTATCGCCAACCGGGCCGCCGATGACAAATTTGCCGGTCGGGTTGACGTGCCAGACGGTCTTGTCGCTGATCCAATGTTCGGGCAGCGTCTTGCGGATATAGGGCTCGACAATGGCGCGCACGTCATCCGACGAAAGATTTGGGTCGATGTGCTGCGTCGAGAGCACAATCTGTGTTGCCGCCACGGGCTTGCCGTTGACATATTGAACCGTCACTTGGCTCTTGGCATCGGGGCCGAGCTTGGCCGCATCGCCTTCGCGCGCGTGGCGCGCCTTCGCCAGCGTCTCGAGAATCTTGTGCGAATAATAGAGCGGCGCCGGCATCAGCTCCGGCGTCTCGCGGCAGGCATAGCCGAACATAATGCCCTGGTCGCCCGCACCCTCGTCCTTGTTACCGGCGGCATCGACGCCTTGTGCGATATCGATCGATTGACCGTGCAACAGCACTTCGAACTTGGCATGCTGCCAATGAAAGCCGTCCTGCTCGTAGCCGATGGACTTGATCGCCTTGCGGGCGGTTTCCTCGATCACGGCGGGAGACAGCGCGGGGCCGCGGGTTTCGCCGGCGATGATGACGCGGTTGGTCGTCGCCAATGTTTCGCAGGCGACGCGGACCTCATAGGGGTCGATGCTGGCCTTGGCCGATTCGCGGAAGAAGAGATCGACGATTTCGTCGGAGATGCGATCGCAAACTTTGTCGGGGTGGCCTTCAGAGACGGATTCGCTGGTGAACAGATAGTTTTGCCGAGGCACAGAACACTCCAAGCTGACCGATCATGTGAAAATTGGGTGGGGATCTTCCCGGCCGCGGCGGGGTGAAGCAAACCGAGCGGATTAGTGGGTTTTCGGCCAATCCGTTCTTTTCGTCAAGCCAATCCCGGAGATATGTTCTTTATAACGAATGACTCAGGATTTTTCTTTTTCTTCTTCCCGCACCGCGCGGCTTTGCGCTGGCGGTGCTTCATCGCTGGCAAGGCTAGTGACGAGATCGATGATGCGCTTGCGCACCTTCGGATCCTGGATGCGCGCGAAGGCCTTGTTGAGATGTAGGCCCTCGGCCGTGCCGATGAAGTCGAGAACAAAGCTTGAGCCTGGCGGTTCGGCCGCGGCGAGTACGGCCCCGTTTTCCGACCCTGTTTCGTCCTGCATCGGTGCGCCCTCGAAGAAGAAGGCGGGCGGAACGTTGAGTGTGCGCGAAATCTGCTGCAGGCGGCTTGCACCGATGCGATTGGTGCCCTTTTCGTATTTTTGGATTTGCTGGAACGTCAGTCCCAGTGCCTCGCCGAGCTTCTCTTGGCTCATTCCAAGAAGGATTCGGCGCATACGAACCCGGCTGCCGACATGACGATCGATCGGATTCGGAGCCTTCTTCACGAATCACATACTCCTGCTACTGCCGGCCCGAGGGTAAGGGTCGGATAAATTGATCCCTTTGTACAAAAACCCCTCCACACGAATGCGGACGATCATCATGAAAGCCGGCGGATTTTTATCTTGTGCGGGGGACACGAAAGAAACGCCAAGCGCTACCCAGCTTGGTTCGAGGTGCGCCACCAACGTTTCGTTTTTGCCCCCACTGGCAGATTGCGGTCATATAAAACCGTGTTATTCGCGGATGTCAAACAATCCCTCGCAGCGCGAGCGCAGCGCAAAGCATTACAACCCAAGCTAAAATTCCAGCGAGAAAAGGCGCCCGAGCGAACGGCGGCGCAGCAATCTTTTCGGGTAAAGCGCCGTCGATCACGCCTTCCTGTTGCAAACCAAGGCTCTGCAACATGCGCCCATAAGGATCGATGATTGCCGAAATGCCGGTATTGGCGTCGCGCAGCATCGGCAGGCCTTGCTCGATGGTCAGCAGCCGCGCCTGCGCTAAGTGCTGATAAGGGCCGGCCGTCCGGCCGAACCAGGCATCGTTGGTCACGTTGATGAAGAAGCCGGGCTCCGCGCCCGGCGGCAGGCCGGACGGCAAGGCTTCTTCCGGAAAGATCGCCTCATAGCAGATCAAGCCCACCACAGGCGGCAGGCCGGGCAGGCTCATCAGCCGGTGCGACGCGCCGGCGGCGAAGCCGCCCGGGACATGGACGAAATGGTGCAGGCCCAGATGCCGGAGCAAGGATTCATACGGCAGATATTCGCCGAATGGGACGAGATGCACCTTGTCGTAGGTGTCGAGGATGATGCCGCCGCGGGCAATCGCGAGAATGGAATTGAAATAGGCGGGATATTCTTCGCCGGCATGCGAGACGATGCCGACGCGCGCCGCGCCGGTGACAAGCGTGGTGCTGGGCGGCAAGGCGCCGCCGATTGCGGCCAGCGCCGGCTGGTCTTCCGTCAGGATGAAGGGAAAAGCGGACTCGGGCCAGACGAGCAGGCTGACATCGGCGAGGCCGGTATGCTCCGG
>JARLIV010000252.1 GCA_031291555.1 Methylovirgula sp.
GGCCATACCGCGCGCGATACAATGGTCGAGACCGGTGCCGGGCTTCAGCCGGAAGAAGCCTTCGGCCGTGCGGCTGTCGGGCTCGATGAACTGACGGTCGCGCTCGTCGATGTCGGAGGTGATGAGCTTGGCCGATTCCGCGTCAGTGCGGGCGACGACGATCGTCGGCACGCCGGAGACGTCGGCGGCGAGACGGGCGGAATTGAGGCTGCGCTCATGCTGCGCGGTCGGGATCAGCACCTTGCCGCCCATGTGACCGCACTTCTTTTCGGAGGCGAGCTGGTCCTCGAAATGGACCGCCGCCGCGCCGGCGTCGATATAGGCCTTCATGATCTCAAACACGTTGAGCGCGCCGCCGAAGCCGGCTTCCGCGTCGGCGAAGATCGGGGCGAACCAATCGCGCGTCAGCTTGCCTTCGGCATGCTCGATCTCGTCAGCGCGCTTCAGCGCATTATTGATGCGGCGCGCGAGTTCCGGGCCGGAATTGGCCGGATAGAGCGATTGGTCGGGATACATGGCGCCGGCGACATTGGAATCGGCCGCGACCTGCCAGCCGGAGAGATAGATGGCCTTGAGGCCAGCGCGGACCTGCTGCACCGCCTGGTTGCCGGTGAGCGCGCCGAGGGCGTTGATGAACGGCTCCTTGTGCATGAGCTCCCACAGCTTGTTGGCGCCGCGCTCAGCCAAAGTGTGCGCGATCGGGAACGAACCGCGCAGCCGCAGAACGTCGGCCGGCGTATAGCTGCGGCGAATACCGTCGAACCGGCCCTTGGGCGCGGACGGCACCAAATCTTCGAAAGTCGGCGCTTTGCTCATCATCATCTCCGGATAAAACTATGATCGCCCCGCGGGCCAAATCCTCACGGGTTATTTCAAGACTTAACAGCGATTGACAATCAGCGCGTTTTCGTCCGCGATCTGGGGCTGTATAACGAGGTAAACCGCGTTTTTCGCAACCCTTCAGGGGAGTGAAATCGAGTTATTCTGTCAAAATTGCACTTAGTAAATTTGTTATTGTGTAAATTAATTTACTAATTTATCTTGCGGCGAATGGCAGAGCAAACCTCTTCTTCGCGCAAGATTTTCGCCGGCGCCCGGCTCCGGCGGCTGCGCCGCGAGCGCCAAATAACCCAGGCGCGCATGGCCGAGGAACTCGACGTTTCCGCGAGTTATCTCAACCTGATGGAGCGCAACCAGCGGCCGATCACCGTGCAGGTGCTGATCCGCCTCGCCGATGTCTATGGCATCGATCCGCGCGAATTCATGGAGGGCGAGGCCGGCCAGACGGTCGGTGAGATCGAACAGCTTCTAAGCGATCCCGTGTTGCGCGATGCCGGCGTGCCGCGCGCCGAGGTGCAGGACGCCGCCGAGAATTCTCCTTTCCTGCTGGCTGCCATGCAGCGGCTTTATCGCGCCTATGTCGCCGCGCGGGAGGCGAGCCAGACGAGCCTCAGCGAACGCGCCGACGCCGATCGCACCGAAGCGATCATGCGCGAAAGCCCGATCGATCGCGTCCGCGCCGTGCTGCATACGCAGCGCAATCATTTCGATGAAGTCGACGCGGCGGCGGAATCGGTCGCGTCCGATCTCGCGCTGACGGGGCACGAGCTCTTCTATGCGATCAGCGAGCATTTGCGGGCCCGCCACGGCATCCGCGTTCGTGTCCTGCCGCTCGAAGTCATGGGCGAGCGGCTGCGCTGGTACGATCATCACCGCCGGCAATTGCTGATTTCCGAAATCCTCGATCCGGCCGGGCGCGTGTTCCAGGCCGCGCATCAGCTCGCCTTCTCCGATCACGATGCGTTGCTCAACGCGATTGCGGTCCGGCTGCTGCCGGAAGGCGATATGGAGCGGCGGCTGATGCGCATCACGCTCGCCAATTATTTCGCCGCTGCCTTGATGATGCCCTATGGCAAATTCCACGAGGCGGCGGAACTCTCCGGCTACGATCTCGACCTTCTAGGGGCGAAATTCGGCGCGAGCTACGAGCAGGTCGCGCATCGGCTGACGACGCTCGGCCGTTCGACGGCGCGCGGCATTCCCTTCTTCATGTTGCGCGTCGATGGCGCGGGCAATGTCTCGAAAAGGCTGGCCTCGGGGCGTTTCCCCTTCGCTCAATTCGGCGGCACCTGCGCGCTATGGAATCTTCATGCGGCCTTTGCTGAGCCGGGCAAGATTCTGACGCAGGTGATCGAGCTGACGGATGGTTCGCGCTGGTTCTCGATCGCGCGGACGGTGCGGCCCGCCGTAACTCCCTACGGCGCGATTGAGGCGCATTATTCGATCGGCCTCGGATGCGAGATGCGCTATGCCAACCGCCTTGTCTATGCGAAGCGGCTCGATTTCAATGCCGTCGAGGCGACGCCGATCGGCGTCAATTGCCGCCTCTGCGAACGGCCCGCCTGTCCGCAGCGCGCCGCGCCGCCGGTGCTGCGGCCGCTGCATGTCGACGAGTCCATGCGCACGATCGCGCCGTTCGCTTTCCGCGATTTGTAAGAGTTACGGTCCGATAAACACTTCGCCCCTATCGCCGCGCAGCTCGATCTTGGCGTAGTCGCAGGCGCCATAGCCGCGCTGGAAACAGGAGAGCGCGATGAGCCAGACGCCGACGATGCGCGACGGCAGCGGGCCGCCGATGGCGCGCGCATAATCCTCCGCAACGGGCCGCTCCTCCTCCAGCCAGCGGCCGAGGTCGGTCGTTCCCGAGCGCACGATCATATGGGTCTCGCGTTTGTCCCACCACGGCAGCGGGCAGGCGAAGGCGGTGCCGACCGGCAGGCTCGCGCTCCAGGCATAGGTAAGATCGAGGCCGTTCTCGAATTCGACGGCGATCGAGAGATAATCGTGCGTCGGCACGCTGTTCTCGGCCAATGCCGAGGGCAGGTTCGTCACCCGCCAGGACCAGGCGAGGCGCGTCGTCGGATCGAGCGCGACATCGACAGGATATTGCAGAATGCCGGCGTCGAACCGGCAGCGGCAGGCGATATGCGCCGGGGTCGATGCGTCGGCTTCCTCGCAGAAAATTGCGGTATCGCCGACCCGCCAGAGCGGCCGCCAGCCGCGTGGCAGCATTTTGTTGGCGTTGAGTCGCGCGGCTTCTGCTGTGGCAACGCGGCTGCCATCGTCGGCGCTGAATTGTGCGAGGCCCGCAGCCGCCCCATCACGCCAGGCAAGAACAGCGACGCTGAATCCACCCGATGCGCCGGCGCGTGGCCAGCCGGGGTCGAAATCGCCTTTTTCATTGGCCCATTCGCCGGGATGTTTGGCGATCAAGAACAGCCGCCCGGACGTAGAGGCGGTGAAGGTCGTCGTCTCGCCAATGGATTTGGTCGCGCGTCCGTCGCGTCCGATACGCCACCAAAGGCTGACATTGCCGAAAAATCTTATGTCCGGCTCGACGGCAAGCTGTACCGCGCCGGTGCTGAGCAGGCTCACAGTTTCGCCTGCCGAGAGATCTATCCCGCTGTCGATCCAGCCCTCGCTACAAGCCGGCAGCTCGACAACGGCCGCCCCGCGCAGCAGATCAGTGTTGTCCGCTATGGCCTTGCGCCAACCGGCCGCCACAGGGCTGCGATCGGCATCGAGATACGTGTCCGTCATTTTCTCCTCCCGGCAGATTTATCTGACCCCGAGGCTGACACGCCGGGAAAACGGGAACTTGCCATTTTGCGCCACGCCCGCGATGCTTTTCGGCAGAGCGGGATGAGGTCGATCGAACCTCAACACATCGCGATCTGGGAAACGTCCATGGCTCACTATGGCTTGACCAAGGCCCGCTCGATGGGGCCGGTCGCGGAGGCTGTCGAGCGCGCCGGCGGCTCGATCGCCCGCGTCTTCCGCCGCGCCGAACTGCCGCTGCAGCTTATTGACGAGCCGGAACGGCTCATCCTGCTGCGCGACCAGCTCCATCTCGTCGAATGTGCGGCCCGCGAGATCGGTGACGAGGCTTTCACCGCGCGGCTTTCGACCGGCGCAGGTTTTCGTTTTCTCGGCAGTTTCGGCCGACGCGTGGGCGCGGCGCCGCGGCTCGATCTGGCGATCGCCTGCTGCAACGAATTTATCGGGCCGATGCTGCAATCGGCGACCAGCTTGACGCTGGAGGTTTCGGGCGGCCTTGCGCGCTGGAGCTATCAAGTGACCGATCCGGTCATTGTCGGCCGGCAGAAGAACGAGATTCTTGCCTTCGGCTATATGCTCGACATGTTGCGCCGGTTCGCAGGCCCGGCCTGGTCACCGATCCGCGCGGACCTGCCTGGTCCGCCGTTCGCCGCGCGGGCGGCGAACGAGACCGTGCTCGGCTGCGACATCGTTCGCGGCGATGTTGCCGCGCTGGTTTTTCCGGCGGCTTTGCTCGGCGTTGAAAATCCCCGCGCCGCCGCGCGCCTGGCGGATGACGAAAGCCCCGTGCCCGATCCGGATGATCTTCTGGCCTGCGTCGATGCGCTCGTAGCGCTTGCTTTGCTCGATGGCCGCCCGCGGCTCGATTGGCTGTGCCGGCGGTTGCGGCTGTCGCGCCGCAGCCTGCAGCGCAAGCTCGCGGCGCAGGGCGTCAGCTTCGAGGAAATCGTGCGGCGCGCGTCATTCGATCGCTCGGCCGAACTATTGGCGCAGACGGGCGTCGCGGTGACAGCCATCGGCCACGAACTCGGTTACTCGGACGCCGCGCATTTCACCCGCGCCTTCCGCCGCTGGGCGGGCAAGCCGCCGCGCGCCTGGCGGCGGAAATCCTAAGGTCGTCAAATATGGATCGCGCGCTTGTCCACCGCGAGCGCGGCTTCCTTCATCGCCTCCGACAAAGTTGGATGCGCGTGGCAGGTGCGGGCGAGATCCTCCGACGAACCGGAAAATTCCATCAGCACGGCGGCCTCGGCGATCAGCTCACCGGCGAAAGGCCCGATGATATGCACGCCGAGCACGCGATCCGTCGTGGCATCCGCCAAAAATTTCACGAAGCCTTCCGTGGCGCGCATGGCGCGCGCCCGGCCATTGGCGCTGAAGGGGAATTTGCCGGTTTTGTAGGCGATGCCTTTGGCTTGCAGCTCTTCCTCGCTCGCGCCGACCGAGGCGATCTCGGGATTCGTATAAACGACGCTCGGGATCACATTGTAATTCACATGGCCATGCTGGCCGGCGAGGATTTCGGCGACCGCAATGCCTTCGTCCTCCGCCTTATGCGCCAGCATCGGCCCGCGCACGACATCGCCGATCGCATAAATGCCCGGGACATTGGTGGCGAAATGATCGTCGATCACCACCCGGCCGCGCTCCAGCGCGACACCGGCATTTTCGAGGCCGAGACCGTCCGTATAAGGCCGCCGGCCGACGGCGACGAGCACGACATCGGCTTCGATCTCCGACGTCGCGCCGCCGGCGGCGGGCTCGATCGCGACCCTGAGGCCATTCTTCTGCTTCTCGACTTTCGCGACCTTGTGGCCGAGGACGAATTTCAGCCCCTGCTTTTCAAGCACGCGCTGCGCCTGTTTGCCCGTCTCGGCATCGAGGCCCGGCAGAATACGGTCGAGGAATTCGACGACCGTCACATCCGCGCCGAGCCTGCGCCAGACCGAGCCGAGCTCGAGGCCGATGATGCCCGCGCCGACGACCAGCAGCCGGCCGGGCACTTTCGCCAGTTCGAGCGCGCCGGTGGAGGAGACGATCTCCTTCTCGTCGATCGTCACGCCCGGTAAAGGCGCGACATCCGAGCCGGTCGCGATGACGATGGCTTTCGTTTCGATCGTCTGTTTGCTGCCGTCCTCGGCCGTCACCTCGACCTTGCCGGGCGCTGCGATCGTGCCGGTGCCGATGAAGGGGTCGACCTTGTTCTTCTTCAGCAGAAAGGCGACGCCGTTCACATTGGCCGCGACCGTATCGCTCTTGTGCTTCATCATCGCCTTGAGATCGAGCGAGGGCTTGCCGACGATGACACCGAAAGAAGGCAGGTCATGCTCTGCCTCGGCGAATTTCTCCGAGGCCGCGAGCAAAGCCTTCGAGGGAATGCAGCCGATGTTGAGGCAGGTGCCGCCGAAGGTCTTGTTCTTTTCGACGACGGCGACCTTGAGGCCCAATTGCGCGGCGCGGATGGCGCAGACATAGCCGCCGGGGCCGGTGCCGATGACGGTGAGATCGTAAGCCACAATAATCTCCTCGATCCCTTCGGATCAGAATATCGGCGTCAAGAAAAAACTCTAAATGTCGAGCAGCAGCCGCGCCGGGTCTTCGAGCGCGTCCTTGACGCGGACGAGGAAGGTGACAGCCTCCTTGCCGTCGACGATGCGGTGGTCGTAGGTCAGCGCGAGATACATCATCGGCCGGATCTCGACCTTGCCGGCGATCGCGACCGGACGCTCCTGGATCTTGTGCATGCCGAGGATGCCGGATTGCGGCGCGTTGAGGATCGGCGTCGACATCAGCGAGCCATAGACGCCGCCGTTGGTGATGGTGAACGTGCCGCCCTGCATTTCCTCGATCTTCAGCACGCCGTCACGAGCACGCTTGCCGAGGTCGGCGATGGCGCGCTCGATCTCGGCGAGGCTCAGCCGGTCGCAATCGCGGACCACGGGAACGACAAGACCCTTGTCGGTGCCGACGGCGATGCCGAGGTGATAATAGTTTTTGTAAATGAGATCGGTGCCGTCGATCTCGGCATTGACCGAGGGAATGTCCTTCAGCGCCGCGACGCAGGCCTTGGCGAAAAAGCCCATGAAGCCGAGCTTGATGCCGTGCTTCTTCTCGAAGGCATCCTTGGCGCGGGGGCGCAAGGCCATGACCGGGCTCATGTCGACCTCGTTGAAGGTCGTCAGCATGGCGGCGGTGTTTTGCGCATCCTTCAGCCGCCGGGCGATGGTCTGGCGCAGCTTGGTCATCCGCACGCGCTCTTCGCGCGGCGCGTCCTCCACCGGCACCGGGGGGCGGGCCTGCGGCAGCGGCGGCGCGGGTACGAGCGGCGCCGTCGGCGCCTCGGTCAGCGCAGCGAGAACATCGCCCTTCAAGATCTGGCCGCGCTTGCCGGAGCCCGCGACGCCGGTGAGATCGACGCTATTGTCAGCAGCGATTTTCGCCGCGGCGGGCGAGGGCGGTACGGCGGTCGGCGCGGTGGACGCAGGCACCGCCGGGGCGGCGGGCGCAGCCGCCGGGGCGGGTTTCGGCGCAGCGGCGGGAGCGGTTGCCGCGCCCGCGCCTTCGCCGATGGCGCCGAGCAGCGCGTCGGGCTTCACCACCGTGCCGCTCTCGACCGCGATCTCGGCGAGAACGCCGGCGGCGGGCGCGTTGACTTCGAGCGTCACCTTGTCGGTCTCGAGCTCAACCAGCGGCTCGTCGGCTTTCACCGCCTCGCCCGCCTTCTTGAACCAGCGGCCGACCGTCGCCTCGCTGACCGATTCCCCCAAAGCCGGTACGCGGATTTCAATCGTCATGTTGGATCCCTTTTAAGCAACGGGCATTCTCGTCCAGCGTTTTCAATCTCTTTTTCGATCGCATCGGATTAATCCGAAAACCGCTTCGCACTTTTCGGTCCGATGCTCTAGATCACGATGATTTTGGATCGAAACGATCCAAAATCATGAACGTGATCGATTCTAATAATAGAGCGGCATTTACGCGAAAAACCGGTCTCCACTTTTTCGTATCCCGCTCTACGCAGCCAGCGCTTCGTCGATGAAGGCCTTGAGTTGCGCCAAATGTTTCGACATCTGGCCGGTCGCGGTGGCCGCTGCCGCCGGGCGCCCGACATAGATCGGCCGCTGCACCTTGCCGCCGGCCTGGCCCAGAACCCATTCGAGATAGGGTTCGACAAAGCTCCAGGCGCCCATGTTCTTCGGCTCTTCCTGGCACCAGACGATGTCAGCTTTCTTATAGAGCGACAATTTCTTGATCAGCGCCTTGATCGGGAAGGGGTAGAGCTGCTCGACGCGCAGCAGATAGATGTCGTCGATGCCGCGCTTGGCCCGCTCCTCGAAGAGATCGAAATAGACTTTCCCCGTGCAGAGGATGACGCGCCGGATTTTGTCGTCGCGGACGAGCTTGATTTCGCCGCCTTCGAGCATTTCCGCATCGTCGTAGAGCAGGCGGTGGAAGGTCTTGTCGACGTCGAACTCGTCGAGCCGCGAAACGGCGCGCTTGTGGCGCAACAGCGACTTCGGCGTCATCAGGATCAGCGGCTTGCGGAAGTCGCGCTTCAGCTGCCGCCGCAGGATGTGGAAATAGTTCGACGGCGTCGTGCAGTTCGCCACCTGCATATTGTCCTCGGCGCAGAGCTGCAGATAGCGCTCGAGCCGCGCCGAGGAATGTTCCGGCCCCTGGCCCTCGTAGCCATGCGGCAGCAGGCAGACGAGGCCGCACATGCGCAGCCATTTGCGCTCGCCCGAGGAGACGAACTGGTCGAAGACGACCTGTGCGCCATTGGCGAAATCGCCGAATTGCGCCTCCCACATCACCAGCGCGTTCGGCTCGGCGAGCGAATAGCCATATTCGAAGCCGAGCACGGCTTCCTCTGAGAGCATGGAATTGATGACTTCATAGCGGGGCTGGCCGTCGCGCAGATGATTGAGCGGCACATAGCGCGCTTCGGTCTTCTGATCGATCAGCACGCTGTGGCGCTGCGAGAAGGTGCCGCGCTCGCTGTCCTGGCCGGAGAGGCGGACAGGATAGCCCTCGTCGAGCACGCTGGCGAAGGCCAGCGCCTCGCCCGTCGCCCAATCGATGCCCTGGCCGGATTCGATCGCCTGTTTGCGCGAATCCAGAAAGCGCTGGATCGTCTTGTGGAGGTGGAAACCCTCGGGCACGGCGCTGAGCTTGGTGCCGAGTTCGCGCAGCTTCTCTGTTGTGACGCCCGTCGTGCCGCGGCGCGCTTCATCGACCTGATCGGCCGGCCGCAGCGACGACCAGCGACCGTCGAGCCAATCGGCCTTGTTGGACTTGTAGACCTGCTGGCCGGCCTCGAATTCCGCATCGAGCTTCGCCCGCCACGCGGCCTTCATCTCTTCGATTTCGGCCCCGGTGACGACGCCTTCGTTCGTCAGCTTCTCGGCATAGATCTGCAAGGTCGTCGGATGCGCGCGGATGCGCTCATACATCAAGGGCTGGGTGAAGGAGGGCTCGTCGCCTTCGTTGTGCCCGAAGCGGCGATAGCAGAACATGTCGATGACCACGGGCTTGTGGAACATCTGGCGGAACTCGACAGCCACCTTGACGACGTGGACCACGGCTTCGGGATCGTCGCCGTTCACATGGAAGATCGGCGCCTCGATCATCTTTGCGACGTCCGACGGATAGGGCGAGGAGCGCGAATAGCGCGGATAGGTCGTAAAGCCGATCTGGTTGTTGATGATGAAATGCACCGAGCCGCCGGTGCGGTGGCCCTTGAGGCCCGAAAGCCCGAAACATTCGGCGATGACGCCTTGGCCGGCGAAGGCCGCGTCGCCATGGATGAGCAACGGCAGGACTTTGCTGCGCTCGACGTAATCATGCTGCTGGTCCTGCTTGGCGCGCACTTTGCCGAGCACGACAGGATCGACGATCTCGAGATGCGAGGGGTTGGCGGTCAGCGACAGATGCACGTGATTGTTATCGAAGTCGCGATCAGACGAAGCGCCGAGGTGATATTTGACGTCGCCCGAGCCTTCGACCTCGCTCGGCGTGAAAGAGCCGCCCTTGAATTCGTGGAAGATGGCGCGATGCGGCTTGGCCATCACTTGCGAGAGGACATTGAGGCGGCCGCGATGGGCCATACCGAAAACGATCTCCGTCACGCCGAGCGCGCCGCCGCGCTTGATGACCTGTTCCAGCGCCGGAATCATGGATTCGCCGCCGTCGAGACCGAAGCGCTTGGTGCCGGTGAATTTGAGGTCGATGAATTTCTCGAAGCCCTCGGCCTCGATGAGCTTGTTGAGGATCGCGCGCTTGCCCTCGCGGGTGAAGCTGATCTCCTTGCCGAGGCCCTCGATGCGCGCCTGCAGCCAGGATTTTTCCGCCGGGTCGGAAATGTGCATGAACTCGTAGCCGATCGTGCCGCAATAGGTGCGGCGCAGGATGGCCAGCATTTCCGGGATCGTCGCGAATTTGAGCCCAAGCACGCCGTCAATGAAGATCTGGCGGGTGTAATCGGCTTCGGTGAAGCCGAAGTGCGAGGGGTGCAGCGCCTCGTTGTCGCTGCGTGCTTGCAGGCCCAGCGGGTCGAGATCGGCCTCGAGATGGCCGCGCATGCGATAGGCGCGGATCATCATGATGGCACGGACGGAATCGCGCGTCGCCTGACGCAGTTCGGCGTCGGTATGGCCGACGTCTTTATGCACCGTCTTGAGCTTGGCGCCGAGCGCGCTCTCGATCGCGTCCCAGTCGCCGTCAAGCGCGGAGAGCGTCTCATCCCGCGCGGGCGGTGTGATCTCGGCCTTCCAGACCGGCCCCTGGACGTTTTTCTCAACCAGAGCCGGATCGTCCTTCAGTTCGGCGAAGAAGCTCTGCCATTGCGGATCGACGGAGTTCGGATCGCGCGTGTAGCTTTCATAAAGCTGCTCGGCATAGGCGGCGTTGCCGCCGTCGAGGAAGGAGGTCAAAGCGAAAGTGGAATTGCTCGTCGAGCGGGCAAGCGCCGCGCCGCCGGAACCGTTCTGACCGTTGGTGCCTTGTCGTGCCATGATGCTCTCCAGAGCTTTCGCTCTTCCGGGATTTCGCGCCGCCGCGGCGCGTGCTCCCAACGTCTTATTTAGGCAGCGGCCGGAAAATCGTTACCGCTGCAAGACCTCGGCCAAGGTCTTGCCGAGCCGGGCCGGCGACGGCGAAACCACGATTCCCGCCGCTTCCATCGCGGCGATCTTTTCTTCGGCGCCGCCTTTGCCGCCGGAAATGATGGCGCCGGCGTGGCCCATGCGGCGGCCTTTCGGCGCGGTGCGGCCGGCGATGAAGCCGACGATCGGTTTCTTGCGGCCGCGCTTGGCCTCGTCGCGCAGGAATTGCGCTGCGTCTTCCTCCGCGCCGCCGCCGATCTCGCCGATCATGATGATCGATTGGGTCTTATCGTCGGCCAAAAAAAGCTCGAGCATGTCGATGAACTCGGTGCCCTTCACCGGATCGCCGCCGATGCCGACCGCCGTCGTCTGGCCGAGGCCTTCGCGGCTCGTCTGGAACACGGCTTCGTAAGTCAGCGTCCCGGAACGGGAGACGATGCCGACGCTGCCGGGCAGGAAGATATTGGCCGGCATGATGCCGATCTTGCTTTCGCCGGCGGTGACGACGCCGGGGCAATTCGGCCCGATGAGCCGGGATTTGGAGCCGCACAGCGCCCGCTTCACCCGCACCATATCGAGCACGGGAATCCCCTCGGTGATGGCGACGATGAGCGGGATTTCCGCCTCGATCGCCTCGCAGATCGCATCCGCCGCGCCGGGCGGCGGCACGTAGACGACGCTGGCTTGCGCACCGGTGGCCGCCCGGGCCTCCTTTACCGTGTCGAAGACGGGAAGGTCCAAATGCGTCGTGCCGCCTTTGCCGGGCGAGACGCCGCCGACCATTTTCGTGCCATAGGCCATCGCGTGCTGCGAATGGAACGTGCCGTTCTTGCCGGTGAAGCCCTGGCAGATGATCTTGGTGTCTTTGCCGATGAGTATGGACATGGGCGTCAGACCTTCTTCACGGCGGCGACGATCTTCTGCGCCGCGTCGTCGAGATCGTCGGCGGCGATGACGTTGAGGCCCGATTCGGCGATGATCGCCTTGCCGAGCTCGACGTTGGTGCCTTCGAGCCGCACGACGAGCGGCACTTCGAGGCCGACCTCCTTGACCGCGGCGATGACGCCTTCGGCGATCACGTCGCATTTCATGATGCCGCCGAAGATATTGACCAGAATGCCTTGGACATTCGGGTCGGCGGTGATGATCTTGAAGGCGGCCGTCACCTTCTCGGATGTCGCGCCGCCGCCGACGTCGAGAAAATTGGCGGGCTCAGCACCATAGAGCTTGATGATATCCATCGTCGCCATCGCGAGCCCGGCGCCATTGACCATGCAGCCGATCGTGCCATCGAGCGCGACATAGGAGAGATCGTGCTTCGCTGCCTCGGTCTCCTTCGGGTCTTCCTCGCTCAGGTCGCGCAAGGCTGCGATGTCGGGATGGCGGAAGAGGGCGTTGTCGTCGAACCCGATCTTGGCATCGAGGCATTTGAGCGTGCCGCTCTTGTCGAGGATCAGCGGGTTGATCTCCAGCAGCGCCATGTCCTTGGCGAGGAAGGCGGCAAAGAGCTTATCGGCGAGATCGGCCGCTTGTTTCGCGGCATCGCCGGAAAGATGGAGTGCAGCGGCGATCGCGCGGCCATGATGCGGCATGAGGCCCGTTGCCGGATCGACACTGAAACTGACGATCTTTTCCGGCGTCTTATGCGCCACCTCCTCGATCGACATGCCGCCCTCGGTGGAGACGACGAAGGCGACTTCGCCGGTCTCGCGGTCGACGAGAAGCGCGAGATAGAATTCCTTTGCGATCGCCGAGCCGTCTTCGATATAGAGCCGCTTGACCTCTTTGCCGGTGGCGCCCGTCTGCACCGTGACAAGCGTCTTGCCGAGCATTTTGGCGGCTTCAGCCGCCGCCTCCTGCGGCGAGCGGGCGAGGCGCACGCCGCCCGCAGGCCCGGCTTCAGCCTCCTTGAATTTGCCTTTGCCGCGCCCGCCAGCGTGGATTTGCGCCTTCACCACGTAGACGGGGCCGGGCAGGCTCGCGGCCGCGGCCTCGGCGGCGGCGGCGTCGGTCACCGCGACGCCCAACGAAACCGGCACGCCAAAATCCCGCAGGATCGCCTTGGCCTGATATTCGTGAATATTCATTGCAGTCACAATTCGGCGCCGTGCCCCGGCGCGCAGGACGCTTAATCTGCAAAGGCCGGGTTGATGGTCTTGCAGGCCTCGACCAGCGTTTGCACCGAGGCAACCGATTTCTCGAACATCTTCTTTTCGTCGGCATCGAGGGTGACTTCGACGACCCGCTCGACGCCATTGGCGCCGATGACGACGGGCACGCCGACATAGAGGCCATTGACGCCATATTCGCCGTTGAGCTGCGCCGCGCAGGCCAGAACCCGGCGCTCGTCGCGCAGATAGGATTCCGCCATGGCAATGGCCGCCGCCGCCGGCGCATAAAAGGCCGAACCTGTCTTCAAGAGGCCGACGATTTCGCCGCCGCCCTTGCGGGTGCGCTCGACGATGGCGTCAAGCTTGGCCTGGGTGGTCCAGCCCGCCTTGACGAGATCGGGCAGGGGAATGCCGGCGACCGTCGAATAGCGCAATGAGGGCACCATGTCGTCGCCGTGGCCGCCGAGAACGAAGGCGCTCACATCCTCCAGCGCGACTTGGAACTCTTCGGAAAGGAAGTAGCGGAAGCGGGCGGAATCGAGCACGCCGGCCATGCCGACGACCATATTGGCGGGCAGGCCGGTCTTCTTCTGCAGCGCCCAAACCATGGCGTCGAGCGGATTGGTGATGCAGATGACGAAGGCGCCCGGCGCATGGGCGAGAATGCCCTCGCCGACCGATTCCATCACCTTGAGATTGATGCTGAGGAGATCGTCGCGACTCATGCCCGGCTTGCGCGGCACGCCGGCAGTGACGATCACGACATCCGCTCCGGCGATCTCGCCGTAATCATTGGCGCCGGAAATCTTGCCGTGAAAGCCTTGCTGGGCGGCGGACTGGTTGAGATCGAGCGCTTTGCCTTGCGGGATGCCCTCGGCAATGTCGAAGAGAACGACATCCCCCAGTTCCTTCAGCGCAGCGATATGGGCAAGTGTTCCGCCGATTTGTCCGGCGCCGACCAATGCGATCTTGCTGCGTGCCATTTCTACCCTCGGACTTGTGCCTTTTGCACTGCGGCATGGAGATGCTGGTTCTCGCCAATCTGGCCGGCAAAAGCAAGCCTGCCAAACTCGGCTATTTGGCTAAGCTCTCCCTTTATGGCGGAATTGGGAAAGAAATCCAAAGAGACCTATTTTTCAATCAATTAGGCCAATAAATCTCGTTACGATGCCCCAGAAATAGGCAACATCAAATTACAAAAAATGTAATCTGTAATACCTCTACAGGCTGCCGCGCGCGAGGGCTTGACCGACCAGATTGAGCAGGCGCGCGGCGCGATTTTCGATCTCGGCATGCGGGCTGTCGATGTCGGCGCGCAGCGTGGCCGGCGCGAGAAAACGGTACATGGCATCGAGCACGAAGTTCGCGGCGGCGGTCTGGTCGTTGATGAGATAGGCGCCGCTGCCGTGGCCCTCGTCGAGGATGCGCTGGATGGCGCGGGCGATGCGCTGCTGATGCCTGCGGGCGATCTCCGCATTCTGTGCCGTCGCCGCGCAGAAGAGATCGAAAATCTTCGGGTCGGTCACGAGCTTATCGCGATAGGCGCGGTGAATCGCAAAGAGCAGCCGTTCGAGCTTGTCATGGGCGGGATCCGGTGCGTCGGCGATGATGCGCAAGCCGGCTTCGAGCGGCGCGAGCCATGTGGCGGTGACAGCTTCGAGCAGCGCTGTCTTCGAGCGGAAATAGCGGTAGACATTGGCGTGCGACATGCCGGCCGCAACGGCGATCTCGGTCACTGTCAGCCGTGCGGCGCCATTGCGGCGGACATGTTCGGTGGCAAGGTCGAGCAGGCGCAGATCGGTCGAAGGCTTGGGCGGCGACGGGCTGCGCAGTGCCATGGCCGGCCTCACGTCTCCGCTAGGCCGCTTGGCGTCGCGCCAAGCCGGCCATGCGGCAAGGCAAGATAGGCGGCCGAGCGCATGTCCATCAGGCGCGAGACTGTGCGGGAAAATTCGAAGGCCTCGCGGCCCGCTTGTGCGACATAGAGCTCGTGCGGCTCGGCGGCGGCCGAGGCGAGCAGCTTCACCTGCTGATCGTAAAGCGCGTCGATCAGAAGGATGAAGCGCTTGGCCTCGTTCGTCTGGCTCTTGCCGATGATCGGAATGTCGTCGACCATGATGGTGTGAAAATTCTCGGCGATTTCGAGAAAGTCGCGGGCGCCGAGCGGCGCGGCGCAAAGATCAGCGAAGCTGAACCGCGCGACGCGATTCTTCGCCTGCGGCACGCGCAGGCTGCGGCCGAGATATTCGAGCGTTGCCGGGCCCGCCTTCTCGACACCGGTGAGCGCCGCGAAGGCATGCGTCAGCGCCGCATATGCCTTGGCGTCGGCAGGCACATGATAGACCTGCTCGCCCTTCAGCTTCTCAAGCCGGAAGTCGGTGCGCGCGTTGAGCTCCACCACGTCCATATAATCGTCCAACACGTCGATGAAAGGCAGGAACAAGGATCGGTTCAGCCCGTCGCTGTAGAGGTGGCGCGGCGCGACATTGGAGGTCGCGACGACGACGACACCGGCTTCAAACAAGGCCTTGAACAGCCGCGCGAGAATCATTGCGTCGGCGATGTCGGTCACGGCGAATTCGTCGAGACAGAGTAGCCAGCTTTCGTTGGCGAGCGCCTCGGCGACGGGCACGATCGGATCCTCGCCCTTGGCGCGGCCTTCCTTCACTTGTTGGCGGAAGGCGAAAATACGTTCATGCACATCGGCCATGAAGCTGTGGAAATGCACCCGCCGCTTATGGCTGAGCTGCGTCTCCTCGAAGAACATGTCCATCAGCGCCGTCTTGCCGCGTCCGACAGAGCCCCAGATGTAAACGCCGCGTACCGGCGCCGCCTTCTGCCGCTGGCCCATCAGCCAGCCGAGCGCCGCGCTCTTGCGCGTCGGGCGGTAGAAGGCGAGTTGCGTCGCAAGGTCTTGCAGCCCGAGCACGACATGTTCTTGCGCCGGATCGCGCTCAAACTCGCCGCGATGGACACGATCCAAGTAGCGCTCATGAAGAATGTTGGGCAGGTGCAATCCGGTCAGCCTTCAAAGCAGGGAATATATTTCGGGTGCGGCGTGTCATTGTGCAAACAAAGCCGCGGCAGGAAAGCCCGATCTTGTCGCACCCCTATTTCGCCGCTTTGATCAGCGCCCAGGCGTGGGTGATATAGCGTTCGATCATCGGGTCGGGGTTGGTCAGCGCATAAAGGCGCGTCATCGTCTCGGCGTCGGGATAGACCGCCTTGTCATTGGCGAGCTCTTTCGACAGCAGCGGTTTGGCGGCGAGAATGCCGCTGGCGAATCCGGTCGCCTCGCTGTTGCGCGCGGCGATCTTTGGGCGCATCAGGTAATCGATGAGGGCATAGGCCGCGGCCGGATGCGGCGCGTTCGCTGGGATCGCCAGATTATCCAGGCCGAGGACGCTGCCCTCCCTCGGCGTCACATCGCCGATCTCGGTGCCGTTGTCCGCCTCCTCGGCGCCGCGGCGCGCTTGCGAAGCGTCCCCCGACCAGCCGACCGCCAGGCAGATATCGCCATTGCCCAGCGCGTTGACGTAATCGGTCGAGGTAAAGCGCGTGATGTTGCGATGAAGCCCGGCGAGGAGATCAGCGGCGCGGCGCAGATCGCCGAGGTTGCGCGTGGCTGGATCGCGCTTCAGATAGACCAGCGCCAGCGCGAACATCGTGTGCGGATCGTCGAGGACATCGACGCCGCAATCGGCGAATTTCGCCAGATTGTCGGGCTGGAAGACGAGATCCCAGGAGTCGGGGGGCGCATCGCCCAGCCGCTCACGCGCTTTGTCCGCATCATAGGCGATGCCGACGGTGAACCACATGTAGTTCACGGCATAGTCGTTGCCGGGGTCGTCGCGGGCGAGCTGCGCCATAATCTCCGGCCAGAGGTTTTTCGCATTCGGGAGGCGGGTCTTATCGAGCTTCTGCAGCAGCCCGGCCTTGATCAGCCGGTGCAGCAGCGGCGCCGAGGGCATAACGACATCATAATCGGCGTCGCTGTCGTTCAGCCGGCTTTCGAGCGCCGCCTCCGAATTGAAAGTGTCGTAGACGACCTTGATGCCGGTTTCCTTGGTGAAATCCGCGAGAACCTGCGCATCGATATAGTCCGGCCAGCCGAGAATATTGACTTGTCCGCCGGCATGGGCAGGTTCGGCCCCGGCAAGCAGCATGAGAAGCAAGAGCAGCGAAGCGAGGCGGGAGCGTGTCATCCTTGGAATCTGTCGCGGCGAAGCACGGGTTTTGTCAAGCGCGGCGGGAGAGAAGGGCCGATGGCTGAGGCGCAGGGCGACATCCGCTCGCTGCTGGTAATCGGCGGCGCCCGCAGCGGCAAGAGCCGCTATGCGCAGACGGCGGCGGAACAATCCGGCAAAAGCCCGGTGCTCATCGCAACTGGCGAGGCGAAAGATGCGGAAATGGCGGCACGGATCGCCGCGCATCAGGGCGCGCGCGGAGCCTCTTGGCGCACGATCGAGGCGCCGCTGGCGCTCGCGACGACGCTTAAAGAGGCGGCGGCGCCCGGTACGATCGTTCTGGTCGATTGCTTGACGCTTTGGCTGTCCAACCTAATGCTGGCCGGCGGCGATGCCGAGGCGGAGGGTCAGCACCTCGCGGCCATCGTAGCTCCCCTTGCCGGCCCAGTGATCTTTGTTACCAATGAGGTCGGCGCCGGCATCGTGCCAGACAATGTTTTGGCCCGGCGCTTCCAGGATGCGCAGGGGCGGCTTAATCAGACGATCGCGGCCGCCTGCGACGCCGCGGTTCTCGTCAGTGCGGGGCTGCCGCTGATCCTGAAGCCGAGCCAAGTTACTGGACTAAAATTGTAGACTTTAGGTGGCTCATAAATCGGCATTGCGCACCCCAAGTTCAGGGTTTATGAGCGCGCAAATGTAAATTGGAGTCTATTACAGGTGCAGAATGTGAATAGAGCTTTGACGCCGCATCTGCGTCGGCTCGAGGCGGAATCGATCTTCATCATGCGCGAGGTCGTGGCGGAATTCGCCAAGCCCGTCATGCTCTATTCGATCGGCAAGGATTCCGGCGTCATGCTGCATCTGGCGCAGAAGGCCTTCTATCCCGGCAAGCTGCCGTTTCCTCTGCTGCACGTCGATACGACCTGGAAGTTCAAGGATATGATCGCCTTCCGCGATGCCACGGCGAAGCGGCTCGGCGTTGACCTGATCGTCCATGTCAACGAGGAGGGGTTGAAGCGCGGCATTTCCCCGGTGGCGTCGGGCTCGGCCCTGCACACCCAGGTAATGAAGACCGAGGCACTGCGTCAGGCGCTCGACAAATATGGTTTCGATGCGGCTTTCGGCGGCGCCCGCCGGGATGAGGAAAAGAGCCGCGCCAAGGAGCGCATCTTCTCGCATCGCTCCGCGGCCCACACTTGGGACCCGCGCAACCAGCGCCCCGAGCTTTGGCGCCTCTACAACACGCGCATCAAGCCGGGCGAATCCATGCGCGTCTTTCCGCTCTCGAATTGGACCGAGCGCGACATCTGGGACTATACGGCCGCCGAATCCATTCCTGTGGTGCCGCTCTATTTCGCCAAGGAGCGCCCTGTCGTCGATCGCGGCGGCACGCTCATCATGGTCGATGACGAGCGCCTGCCGTTGCGCCCCGGTGAGATGCCGCGCCTGGAGCGGGTCCGCTTCCGCACGCTCGGCTGCTATCCGCTCTCCGGCGCGATCCGCTCCGATGCCGATACGCTCGAGGCGATCATTGACGAGATGCGCACCGCCAACACGTCGGAACGTCAAGGCCGGCTCATCGATCACGATGAATCGGGCTCGATGGAAAAGAAAAAGCGCGAAGGCTATTTTTGATGGACGAGCGGGTCGAAGTCGGAGCCGGAATCGGTGTTTTGGCACGTGA